>NZ_JBHLZP010000854.1:0-2284 GCF_042429965.1 Actinoallomurus acaciae | reverse complement strand
GGCGCCGCGGGGACGCGCTTGTCGTGGCCGGTGCCGGTCGTCACGAGCGCCGCCGTCGCCGTGGCGGCCACCGCGACCGGCGCGGACGCCGAAGGACGTCCCGGCCAGGGCACACCCCGGTCGTCGGCCGGGCGCCACCTGCGGGCTCGATGCGCCGGGCGGGAAGAGATCCAGGTCACCGGTGTGCGGCAGGTCCGGGCCGGAGGCCGTCGTACGGGTGGGCGTTTCGCGTACGGGCTCGTGTACGGCGTCGGGCTGGTCGGGCCAGGTCGTCGGCTCGGCGGGGCCGGGCGTCCGGTTGGGGACTTGCTGAGGGTCTGGGTCACCAGTCCGCGTGGCGAGTCGTCCAGCCCGGGTCGCCGTACGGGTGGGCGTTTCGCGTACGGGCTCGTGTGCGGCGTCGGGCTGGTCGGGCCAGGTCGTCGGCTCGGCGGAGGCCGGGCGTCCGGTTGGGGACTTGCTGAGGGCCTGGGTCACCGGCCCGCGTGGCGAGTCGTCCAGCCCGGGTCGCCGTACGGGTGGGCGTCTCGCGTACGGGATCGTGCGCGGCGCCGGGCCGGTCGAGGGACGCCCGGCCGGAGACCTGCTGAGGGACTTGGCCACCGGTCCGCGCAGCGAGTCGTCCAGCCCGTCGAGGTCCGGCGGGTCGGACATGGACAGCTGCGCGATGACGTCCGGGCCGCCCCGGCCGGTGGCGGCGTACCCGACGACGCATCCCCAGCCGAAGACGTCAAAGGCGGGCGTGGGCGGCAGGTGTTCGAGGCGCTCGGGCGGGATCCATCCCGGGCTGCCCACCACCATGCCCGGCCCGGTCGGGCCGCCGGTGTGCCCGACCTGCCGTGCGATGCCGAAGTCGATCAGGCGCGGCCCGGTGGGGCTCAAGACGATGTCGGCCGGTTTCACGCCCCCGGTGGATCGGCCCGGCACGGTGGACGGCGGCGAGTGCGCGGGCCACCCCGACCGCTGGCGCCCGCAGCGACGTGCCGGACAGCGGCCCGTCGGCGTTCACCGCCGGCGACGGTCCCTCGACGTACACGGTGACGATGTAGGGAGGCTGATGGGCGCTGCCGTCGGCCACGAGGCCCGCGACGTACGCGGCGGGCGCCCGGCGCGGGCACGCTGCCTCCGCCTCGTACCGGCGGTCCTCGTCGTCGGCCGTCTCGCCGTGCGCGGTCTTGACCGCGACGAGAGCGCCGCCGGAGCCGCGTCCGAGGTAGGCGACGCCCATCCCGCCGTGGCCGAGGCGCCCGGGCAGGGAGTACCCGCCGATCCGACCGGGATCCTCAGGCGTCAGCGGTCTCACCCCCGCGGGCAGGCTTTCGTCCGCCGAGGCCGAAGCGTCCGCATGCGCCGGACTCCTGGGGATACCGGGCGATCCCGATCCGTCGATCCTCCATTTCGGTCGGGTTCCGTGCAAGTGAACGGCAAAGGTCTGGATACCGGAGTTAACGTCTCCCAGGTATCTTGCGCTTCGTGGCCGAGTCGCGAGATCGCTTGCTCTCCGGCCGCTACCGGCTCATCGACCAGATCGGCCGGGGCGGCATGGGAACGGTCTGGTGGGCCCATGACGAGCTGGAGGACCGCGAGGTCGCGGTCAAGGAGATGCACCTGCCGCCCAGCCTCGGCCACCGCGAGCGGATGAACCTCCTCCGGCGCACCGACCGCGAGGCGCTCGCCGCCGGCCGGCTGCGCCACCCCGGGCTGATCGCCATCTACGACGTGGTGGTCGAGGACTCGCGCCCCTGGCTGATCATGGAGTACGTCGCGGCGCGTTCGCTGGAGGACGTCTTCGTCGACGACGGACCCATCTCCCCGCGCCGCGTCGCGGAGATCGGCCTGCAACTGCTGTCGGCACTTCGGGCCGCGCACGACGCCGGCATCGTCCACCGCGACGTGAAGCCGAGCAACGTCCTGCTGGAGACCTCCGGGCGGGTCGTGCTCACCGACTTCGGCATCGCGACCTACGACGGCGCCACCACACTGACCCAGACCGGCACGTTCATGGGCTCCCCGGCGTACGTCGCGCCCGAGGTCGCACGCGGGGAGCCCGCGACTCCGGCGTCGGACCTGTGGTCGCTCGGCGCGACCCTCTACGCCGCGGTGGAGGGGCGCCCGCCGTACGACCACGAGACCGCGATGGCGACGCTGAGCGCCCTCGTCACCAGCGAGCCCGACCCCCCGATGCGCGCGGGCCCGCTCCGGCCCCTGCTCGGAGGCCTGCTCACCAAGGACCCGGCCCGGCGGCTGACCGGCGAGCGCGCGCGAGAGCTCCTCGCGGCGGCGG
>NZ_JBHLZP010000853.1:1562-3854 GCF_042429965.1 Actinoallomurus acaciae | reverse complement strand
CGCCGAGCTGGCCGGTGCCGCCGACGACCGCGACGCTCTGGCCGGGCCGCTGACCGGCGCTGTTCAGCCCCTCGGCCGCGATGGCGAGCCACGGCAGGAAGGCCAGCCGGTCCGGCCGCGCGTACTCCCCGGCGCCGGCCAGCCGTACGACGGTCTCCTTGGGGCACAGGGCGCGTTCGGCCCACAGCCCGTCGCGCCACACCGCCTGCATCGCGGTCGTCGTCGCGGTGGCCTTGCCCCGTCCGCCCACGCCGGTCCAGCCGACGAGGATCTCCTGCGGCCCGTCCGTCTCGCCGGAGCTCAGCAGCGAGTTGGTCACCACGATGTCGCCCGGCGCGACGTTGAAGACGTCATCGGCGACGGACTCGACCCGTCCGATGGCGCCCGGGCCGAGCACGAGCGGCGTCGGGACGGTGCCCCGCGTCCCGTGAATGAGGGCGTCGGTATAGGCGGGCAGATAGGAGGCGAGCACGCCGACGACCACACCGCCGCCGCGCGGTGCCGGCTCCGGCACCTCCGCCAAATGGAGCCCTTCCCCTGCTTCTTCCAGTGTCCATGCACGCATACCGGCCAGTCTGCGAGGGTCTCAGCCTGGTATCCAGAGCCGGTTTATTCTGGAACCGTGACTACCTCGGTCCTGCGCCGCCGCGAGCTGGGCGCGTTCCTGCGCAGCCGCCGGGAGCGCATCTCCCCCGCCGAGACCGGCCTGCCGACGACGGGGCGGCGACGCACCCCCGGGCTGCGGCGCGAGGAGATCGCCCTGCTCGCGGGCATCAGCGCCACCTGGTACACCTACCTGGAGCAGGGCCGCGACGTCCGCCCGTCCGGCCAGGTGCTCGAGGCGCTGGCCACGGCGCTGCGGCTCAGCGAGCACGAACGCGACCACCTGCTCCACCTGGCCGGCGACACCCCGGACGAGCCGGCCGACGAGCCCGAGCCGCTAGCCCCCGGCGTCGCCGACGTCCCCGCGCTGGTCGAGCCCAACCCGTCCTACGTCACGGGCGTGCGCTACGACGTGCTGTGCCACAACCCTTCCGCCGCGGAGCTGTTCAAGGGCATCGACACGATGCCGGAACCCAACCTGGCCCGCTGGGTGTTCACCGAACCCGCGGCACGGCAGGTATTGGTCGACTGGGAGCGGGAGGCACAGAACGTGCTGGCCCGCCTGCGCGCCGCCACCGGCCGCCACCCGGACCACCCACGCTTCACCCGCCTGATCGAGGAACTGCACACGGCAAGCCCGCAGGTACGCGCCTGGTGGCCCCGCTACGACATCCAGGTCAGCCGGTCCGGCACCAAGCGGCTACGCCACCCGAGGCTCGGCGTCATCACCTTGACCCACACCGCGTTCCACGTCGCGGAACGGCCGGAGCAGACCCTGGTGATCTACAGCGAGGGCGTCGCGGTTTGATGCATTCCGGCCCAGGTTCGGCGGTGAGGCGGGTGACCAGGCGCTCCAGCAGGGACGGCGCACTGAATGATTCGACGTATTGGCCGATCTTGGTTGCCTTGATCACGTGGTAGGACGGGAGCGTTGTGCTCGGCAGGGCGATTTCGCGACGCGCTGCGGGCGGGTGTGTCGACTGCCGGTCCGTTCCGTGGCCGTGTCATCGGTGGCGGCGGCCGTATGTCGTCGCGCGGTCCATCATGTTCCGCAGGTTTTCGGGTGCGTTGTAGCCGAACGTCCGCTCGAATGACTGGTATCCCTCCCTTGAGGATGCGGCGCTGCGTGGCAGCATCTCGGCGGCGAAGCCCGAGAAGGCCGACTCGATGTCGTCGGGCGACGCAGCGATTGCCTTTCCGAGTTGGGCGCCGTCGTAGAGGGCCCAGTTCGCTCCGTCTCCGTCCGGGGGTGTCAGGTGCGCGGCGTCACCGATGAGGATGGCTCCCGGCACCTGGTCCCATGTGTGTCCGAGTGGCAGTCCCCAGATCGGTCGGGGGACCGGTGTGGTCTCGCCGTTCGTGATCAGTTCCAGGAGTTCGGGAGCCCACCCGTCGCCGAGTTCTGCAGCGAGGTTGGTCAGCGCCTGCTCGCGGTCGGAGAAGTCGGTCGAGTTCACCCAATCGAGCGGTTTTTTCATGACGACGTACGTGTGAATCACGTTGTTGGCTTCGCGGTGCCCGAAGATCCCTCGTCCGGGTTCCATCGCCAGCATCGCGCCTCGGCCGACCAGCGCGGCGCTTCGCTGGTGGCGTTTGTCGATGTTGTGGAGGAAGGTCTCCACCCAGAGGGTGCCCAGGTATTCCGGCGAGGCCCCGGACAGGAACGTCCGTACGCGCGACCAGGCGCCG
>NZ_JBHLZP010000853.1:0-1391 GCF_042429965.1 Actinoallomurus acaciae | reverse complement strand
GTTGTTCAGCTCTCCGTCGTCGGGGATCTCGCCCACCAGTTCTCCATTCGGGCTCAGGAACCTCATGGCTTCCGCGCCGAAGTTGATGATCGAGCGAAACTCGTCGAGGAGCCGGCATTCCCCGAGAGCGACCTGGCCGTTGAAATCGTGGATGTCGA
This sequence comes from Actinoallomurus acaciae, assembly GCF_042429965.1. NCBI lineage: Bacteria > Bacillati > Actinomycetota > Actinomycetes > Streptosporangiales > Thermomonosporaceae > Actinoallomurus > Actinoallomurus acaciae. The sequence continues at coordinate 1,233 of NZ_JBHLZP010000853.1, read as the reverse complement.
GCTGGCCTCCCTGCGTACGGGACATCAGAGAGGCTTCCGCCTCGTAGATGGTCGAGGGGATGCCGTGGACGTGCAGGACCCGGGCGAGGGTCCCCGGCCAGTCCGGCTCCGATGATCGCGATCGGGCGGTTCATGTGATGCTCCATACCTTGTCGTGAACTTCGCGGCGCGTACGGACGGCACCGCAACTACATGCTGTCGCAAAACTATTTTGTCACAAAATTATTTTGCGTCAAGCGGTAGCATGTGCCCCACAACGGAGGAGCTGGAGATGACCGAGGCCGTGCCGACCGGAGCAGGCGACGCGTACACGCGCGTGGTGCAGAGTTTCACCGCGTTCAGCGCTGCGCAGAACGAACTGTCGCGGGTCTTCGCCCGGAGCATGGGCATGCATACGACCGATGCCGCCGCGGTCGTACTGATCATCGAAGCGGAGGAGCTCGGCCGGCCGCTGACACCCGCGCGCCTCGCGGAACGCGTGGGCCTCTCTCCCGGGGCCACCTCGATCCTGCTCGGGCGCCTGGAGGAAGCAGGGCACGTGGAGCGCACCAGGGAAGGCACCGACCGGCGCATCGTGACGTTGCACTCGACCACTGCGATCAACGCTGCCGCCGACGCGTTCTTCGATCCTTTGCAGCTGCAGCTCGGGAGAGTGCTCGGCGAGTTCACGGCCGCGCAACTGGACACCATCGCCCGCGCCGCCGACAAGCTGCGAGCCGCAGTGGAGTCCTACGTCGGCGATTCCACACCACCTGCACGGGACTGACCCGAACCCGCCCCTGGGGCAGTCGTCGAACTCCCACCGCGGGTTGGTCACCGGTCTTTCGGCCAAAGACCTGACCGCACTTGACTCGTCCAGGGGTGTCGGTGGGACCGCCTAGCATGGGCCGCCTGACGCGCGCCGTCCCCGGAGGTGGTACACGTGGTCGACGTCACCGCAGCTCAGCCGCATCCCGATGAGCTCGAGGCGTACCGGGTGCAGCTGACCGGCTACTGCTACCGGATGCTCGGCTCGCCCTTCGAGGCGGAGGACGCCGTCCAGGAGACGCTCATCCGGGCGTGGCGCGCGCTCGATCGCTTCGAAGGTCGCTCGTCGCTGCGGTCGTGGCTGTTCCAGATCGCCACCAACGTCTGCTTCGACCTGCTCAAGGGTCGCGGGCGGCGCGCCCGGCCGATCGACCTCGGGCCCGCGTGGGACGGCGGCTCCCCGCCGGCCCCGCCGCTCGCCGAGTC
>NZ_JBHLZP010000852.1:0-4117 GCF_042429965.1 Actinoallomurus acaciae | reverse complement strand
TCACCGACGCGGCGGTGGCGAGCGCGTCGAGGATCGGGCGCAGCGCGGGCTCGGGCAGCGCGGGGGAGAGGGGGCAGATCGCGGGGCCGCTGCCGTCGAGGGCGGCCTCCAGGCGCCGGGCGACGAGGGGGCCCGGCGGGAGGATCACGGCGTGGAGGGGTCGGCTCATGGCGCCGTCAGGCTATCGAGCGCCGCCGCCCGGAGCGCGCCCGGGAGTCATGAAACTTACTATGTAAAGGCGGGCGCTTAAAGATCTTCGTCTTTGAGCGAACACCACAACCCTCATCCACGACGCGGGCGGCGGACCGGTTGAATGGCAGGGCGCCGATCGCCACGAAAGGACACGGCATGGTCTCCGAGCTGTTCGACCCGGACGCGTGGAAGGCGGTGGAGGGCTTCGACCTCACCGACATCACCTACCACCGCGCCGTCGATCACGGCACCGTACGGATCGCGTTCAACCGGCCCGAGGTGCGCAACGCGTTCCGCCCCCACACCGTGGACGAGCTGTACCGCGTGCTGGACCACGCGCGGATGTCCAGCGATGTCGGGTGTGTGCTGCTGACGGGGAACGGCCCGTCGCCGAAGGACGGCGGGTGGGCGTTCTGTTCGGGCGGTGACCAGCGGATCCGCGGCCGGGACGGCTACCGGTACGCCGAGGGGGAGACGGCCGAGACGATCGATCCGGCGCGTTCGGGGCGGCTGCACATCCTGGAGGTGCAGCGGCTGATCCGGTTCATGCCCAAGGTCGTCATCTGCGTGGTGCCGGGCTGGGCCGCCGGCGGCGGGCACAGCCTGCACGTGGTGGCCGACCTGACCCTGGCGAGCCGGGAGCACGCGCGGTTCAAGCAGACCGACGCGGACGTCGCGAGCTTCGACGGCGGCTTCGGGTCGGCCTACCTGGCGCGGCAGGTCGGGCAGAAGTTCGCCCGGGAGATCTTCTTCCTCGGCGAGACCTACGACGCCGAGGCGGCGCACCGCATGGGCATGGTCAACGCCGTGGTGCCGCACGCCGAGCTGGAGCGGACCGCGCTCGACTGGGCCCGCAAGGTCAACGGCAAGAGCCCGACGGCGCAGCGGATGCTGAAGTTCGCCTTCAACATGATCGACGACGGGCTGGTAGGGCAGCAGGTCTTCGCCGGTGAGGCGACCCGGCTGGCGTACATGACGGACGAGGCCGCCGAGGGCCGCGACGCCTTCCTCGGCAAGCATGCTCCGGACTGGTCCCGTTTCCCCTGGTACTACTGACCTCCGGTGTACGGGCCGGGAGCGAGCGGTCGTAGGGTTGGGCGAACGCGAGAGTGACAAGATGAGGGGTCGGGCCATTGCGGGTGTTCGCCATCCCGATGCGCACGCGGTTCCGCGGCGTGACGCGAAGAGAAGGGGCGCTCGTGCGTGGCCGGGCGGGGTGGGGGGAGTTCTCCCCGTTCCCGGAGTACGGTCCGGCGGAGTGCGCGCGCTGGCTGGCCGCGGCGTACGAGGCGGCCGATGAGGGCTGGCCCGAGCCGCGGCGCACGCGGATCCCGGTCAACGTGACGGTGCCGGCGGTCGGCCCGGAGGCCGCGCACGCGATCGTCGGCTCCTCCGGGTGCCGTACGGCGAAGGTGAAGGTCGCCGAGCCCGGTCAGGACGAACGCGAGGACATCGCGCGGGTCGAGGCGGTGCGTGACGCGCTCGGGCCCGGTGGCCGGGTGCGGGTGGACGCCAACGGCGCGTGGGATCCCGACACCGCGGTCCGCATGCTGCGGGCGCTGGGTGAGCTGGAGTACGCCGAGCAGCCGTGCGCGACCTTGGAGGAGCTGGCGCGTACGGGCGCGGGTGGACACACCGGTGGCGACCGATGAGTCGATCCGCCGGGCCGAGGACCCGTTGCGGGTGCGCGCTGCGGACGCCGCCGACATCGTGGTGTTGAAGGTGCAGCCGCTGGGCGGAGTGCGGGCCGCGCTGGCCGTGGCCGAGGCGTGCGGGCTGCCGGTGGTGGTCTCGAGCGCGGTGGAGACGTCGGTGGGGCTCGCGGCGGGTCTGGCGCTGGCGGCGGCGCTGCCGGAGCTGCCGTACGCCTGCGGGCTGGGCACGCTGTCGCTGCTGGAGAGCGACGTCGTCGCCGATCCGCTGGCGGCGGTGGACGGAGTGATCGAGGTGCGGCGGCCCCGGGTCGATGAGGAGGCTCTGTCGCGGTACGAGATCGACGGTGAGGGCTGGCGGCGGCGCGCGGATGAGGCGCGCGCGGTGCTGGACGAGCGGCGAGGAGCGGCGCTGTGAACCCGGCGACGGCTCTGGCGACGGTCCTGGTGGACGAGCTGACGCGTTGCGGGCTGACCGATGTGGTGATGGCGCCGGGGTCGCGGTCGGCGGCGCTGGCCATGGCGCTGTTCGAGCAGTCGAAGGTGCGGCTGCACGTGCGGATCGACGAGCGGTCGGCGTCGTTCCTGGCGCTGGGGCTGGCCAAGCGGAGCGGGCGGCCGGTGGCGGTGGTGTGCACCTCGGGCACGGCCGCCGCCAACTTCCATCCGGCGGTGGTGGAGGCGCATGAGTCGGGGGTGCCGCTGCTGGTGCTGACCGCGGACCGGCCGCCGGAGCTGCGGGAGACGGGCGCGAACCAGACGATCGACCAGGTGAAGCTGTACGGTTCGGCGACGCGGTGGAGCTGTGAGGTCGGCGTTCCGGAGGAACGGCCGGGCATGATCGCGTACTGGCGTTCGCTGGCGAGCCGGGCCTGGCATGTGGCGCTGGATCCGGATCCGGGTCCGGTGCATCTCAACCTGGCGTTCCGTGAGCCGCTGATCCCCGACGGCGAAGAGTCGTGGTGTGAGCCGCTGGACGGTGACGCGACGGGGCCGTGGACGAAGGTGCGGGCGGCGACGCCGGGGTCGGTGCTGCATGTGCCGCCGACGCGCCGTGGTGTGCTGGTGGTCGGCGATGGCGCGGTGAACGTCAAGCGGTACGTCGCGGCGGCGTCGATGGCGGGCTGGCCGGTGCTGGCGGAGCCGAACGGCAACGCGCGGTACGGCGATCACGCGCTGTCCTCGCATCACTTCCTGCTGGGGGTGCCGGAGTTCGTCGAGCGGCATCATCCGGAGGTGGTGGTGACGCTCGGCAAGCCGGGGTTGTCGCGTCCGCTGCTGTCGTATCTGCGGCGCGCGGAGGAGCACGTGGTGGTGACGCCGTCGCTGGCGCGGTGGCCGGATCCGGTGCGGTCGGCGACGCAGGTGGCGCAGGAGGCCGAGATCCCGGTGGTGTCGGGCGACGACGCGTGGCTGAAGGCGTGGCGGACGGCCGACCTGGTGGCGCGGAACGCGGTGGACTCGGTGCTGGATGAGTCCGGTGAGCTGTCGGAGCCGCGGCTGGCGCGTGATCTGGTGTCGGCGATGCCGGGCGGGTCGCTGCTGCTGGCGGCGGCGAGCATGCCGATCCGGGACCTGGACCAGACGATGCATCCGCGGCGGGGGATCCGGATTCTGGCGAACCGGGGTGCGAGCGGCATCGACGGGCTGGTGTCGACGGCGATCGGTGCGGCGTTGGCGCATGGCAACCGGGCGTTCGCGCTGCTGGGGGATCTGGCGTTCCTGCACGATCAGAACGGTCTGGTGATCGGGCCGCAGGATCACCGTCCGGATCTGGCGCTGGTGGTGGTGAACAACGCCGGTGGCGGGATCTTCTCGTTGCTGCCGCAGGCGGCGTTCTCCGAGCCGTTCGAGCGGGTCTTCGGCACCCCGCATCAGGTCGATCTGGCCTCGATCGCGGCGGCGCACGGGTTGCCGTACACGCGGCTGGAGGCGATGGACGGCCTGACGAAGGTCATGACGGGTGAGGGGCTGCGGATCGTGGAGGCGCGTACGGACCGGGCGGCGAACGCGGCGCTGCACGCGCGGATGCGCGACGCGGCGCAGGAGGCGGTCCGGGCGTTCCTCGGCGCCTGAGCGGCGCCGGTTCAGGCGTCGCGTCCTCGCAGTAGCAGGCCGCCCGTCGACAGTGCCGCGGCGGCCCACCCGGCGGTCACGCCGAGGCCGGCCCAGGGACCGATGGGCAGGCTGTGGAGGTCGGTGGTGGCCTGGATGGCGAGCCCGGCGCTCGTCGGCGCGAACTGCTGGAGCAGGCGCTGCCAGTGCGGATCGCC
>NZ_JBHLZP010000851.1:0-2315 GCF_042429965.1 Actinoallomurus acaciae | reverse complement strand
GGCGGCGCCCCGCCGGGAGCGCCCTCCACCGCGCCCACGCCGCGCGCCTGGATCCGCCCGTACGCGCCGGGCCCGAGCCGTGCACCGGTGACCGCGTCGTGGCACTCCACGCCGGGATCGACGCCGAGCAGCGGTCCCTCGTACGGCCGGCCGGACCGGTTGACCACGGTCCACAGCGTCGTGTCGCCGTCGCTCCAGCGGGAGGCCGGCAGCCACGGCGCGGCCTCGTCCACGAGCGGCGTCCACTCACCGGAGTGGAACAGCCGCGCGAACCGCCGTTGTACCGGCAGCATGGCGCGCAGCAGCGCGCGGTCGCGGGCGTTCCAGCCGACCCACGAGCCGAAGACGTTCTCCCAGACCAGGATGCCGCAGCCGTTCATCCAGGCCGAGTGCAGCTCGTCGGAGTGGTCGCGGTGCCAGCGGCGGGTGTGGTGGAGCATGTGCCGCCGCTCGAACCACTTGGTCCGCAGCACCCCGGGCGTCGCGGAGTCGCCGAACCACTGCGCCCACGACATCGCGTGGTCCGGCACCCGGCCGAGCGGGACCGCCGACTCACTCTCCAGCGCGACGTCCGGGCCGAGCGCGGTTCGCAGGTCCGTCCCGCCCTCGCGGAGGGTGTCGAGGAAGACCCCGTCGGCGCCGAGATCGTCGACGAGCGCGGCGAGCGCCTCGGCGTGCGGCTCGCCGCCGGCCGCCCACGGGTTGTAGTCCAGCAGCACCCGGACGCCGCGCCGCCGCAGCGCCGCGACCAGCATGGCGATCCCCGGCACGTCACGGTAGAAGGCGAACTGGTCGCGGCCGTCCAGGCCGATCACCGGGTACGCGTGCCAGAGCACCACCGCGTCGTACCCGCCGAACTCGCGCACGCCGTGGGCCAGGAACGTCTCGGGTGTGAAGACGCCGCGCCCGGAGTCGTAGAGGAATGTGTCCCACAGCCACGCCACGCAGACCGCGAAGCAGTTCCGCGTCCACGCCGGGTAGCGCGGCGGCGGGCCGGCCCCGTCTCGCCAGCGTGTCAGGGCGGCTCGCCACGCGGGCCGGTCGCCGGGGTCCTCCGGCGCCGCGAAGATCTTCGCTCGGTCGAGCCCGGACAGGTCCGCGGCGTCCTCCAGGGGGACACGCGTCGGCCGGTCGAGGTCTCTCACGGCCGCAGCGCGGCCGTACGGGCGGCGAGGTCGCTGATCCGTACGCCGTCGAAGCCGGTGAGGCTGCTGCTCATCCGGTCGCGCAGCGGCGCGGTCCACGCCTCGGGGATGGCCGGGGCGCCCCCGAGTGCCCCGGTGATCGAACCGACGGTCGCGCCGTCGGAGTCGGTGTCCCAGCCGCCGGCCACCGCCGCCGAGACGGACCGGGTGAAGTCGCCGTCCCCATGGGCGAGGGCGGCCGCGACCAGGGCCGCGTTGTTGACCGAGTGCACCCAGTGCAGCCCGGCGTGACGCTCGTGCAGCCCGTCCAGGACCCGGTCGAGGTCGCGCTCGGCGCGGGCCGAGGCGACGGCCTCGTCGACCGCGTCAGCCATCCGCGAGCCCTCGGGCAGCACCGCGCGGCCGGCGCGCAGCACCTCGTCCACCGAGTCGGCGACGAGGGCGGTCGCGCACATCGCCGCGGCGAACATCGCGCCGTAGACCCCGTTGGCCGTCTGGCTGAGACGCGCGTCCCGGTGCGCCATGGCGGCCGCCGTCGCGGGGTCGCCCGGGTTGACCCAGCCGTAAAGGTCGGTGCGGATCTGCGCGCCGATCCACTCGCGGAACGGATTGTGGTACGTCGCGGTCCGCGGCGGCTCGATGCCGAGCAGCAGGTTCCGGTAGGCGATGCGCTCGGCGGTGAACACCCGCCCGGCGGGCAGTTCGTCCAGCCACGCCTGGGCGACGTCGTCCGTGGTGAAGTCCGGCCCGTGCCGTTCGAGCAGCGCCAGAGCCAGCATCGGGAAGTTGAGGTCGTCGTCCTCGGGCGTGCCGTCGAGGTTCTCGGCGAGGCTGTTCACGGCGCTGCGGCGGTTCCACGGCCACCGCTCCGCGATCTCCTGGGGCAGGCCCTTCGCGGTGAACCAGCCGCGGATCGGCCAGTTCCCGGTGGCCTCGGCGATCGCGCGGATGCCCTCGCGGGGGATCTTCTCCACCGGCTTGCCGAGGACGCAGCCGGCCGCGCGGCCCAGCCACGCGCCGTACACGCGGTCCTGCTCGACGGTCGCAGGCGTCGCGGCGGGCCAACCCGGGCAGGCCGCGATGATCTCCGGCAGGGCGGTCGGCTCGTGGCGCGGCGACGGGAGCGCGTCCAACTCGGCGAGCAGTTCGTCGGCCAGCGGCCGCAGGGCC
>NZ_JBHLZP010000850.1:0-2318 GCF_042429965.1 Actinoallomurus acaciae | reverse complement strand
CGCGGCCGCCTCCACGGCGTACGCGGGCGGCAGCAGAAGCGCGGCGGCCAGCGCCAGTTCCAGCGCCCCGGTCAGCCGGTACGCGGCGAAGGCCCGGCCCTCGCCGACCAGCGAGGGGAGCGCGGAGCGTTCGGCGGACCGCCGCGCGGACCGGCCGAAGCACTTGAGCCCGCCCGACCACAGCAGCGTGCCGCCGATGAACAGCGGCTGGACCGACGCCGGCCACTCGACCATGGTGACTCCCTCCTCAGATGCCGGCGTAGACGGTCGCGATGTCGACCTCGTTGGTGTCGGGCCGCCAGGCGCCGATCACCTTGACGTGCTTGCCGACCTGGAGCCCGGACAGGTCCGAGATGGCCGGCGTGTGGTTGTACACCGCGGCGGTCGTGCCGTTCACGACGTGGCCGACGACCTTGCTGCCGTGGTGGTCGAGGTGCACCTTGCCCGAGTCGATCGAGGTGATCAACGCGTCCATGTTGACGATGTTGACCCAGACGGCGTCCGCGGCGAGCGCGCCGTCGGGCATCTTCACGCCCCGGGCGTACAGGCCGTCGCCGACCTTGATCTCGTCGAACGTCGTGGGCCGCAGCTTCCAGACGCTCGTGCCGTGGGTGACGTAGATGCGGTGAAGCGCCTTGTCGGAGCCGGAGACCTTGAGCAGGGAACCGCTGATCGCGGTGATCCGGCCCTCGGCGAAGTTCGGGTCGCGGGTGCCGGGCTCCAGGTCGATCCTGGGGGCGGCGAACGCGGACTCGGGGGCGAGGGAGCCGAGCGCGGTGGCGCCGGCGACGGCGGAGCCGCCGAGCACCGCGGAGGTGAGGAACCGGCGGCGGTCGGTACTGGGCATGGCGGGGCCTCCGGCTAACTGTCGATGCGTACGGGGGAGAGACCGGTGGAAAGGCTGGCGATCGCGCTGTACGCGGAGGGCGTCAGGTCGATGATGCGGTTGCTGGCACAGGCCGAGCCGCAGCAGGTCCGCTCGCCGCAGAACGAGTTGGTGTCCGGACCGCAGTCGGCGATCGAGACGCTGACGCACGAACCGCTGCACTGACTGGTGACGTAGAAGACGTGGCCGCACGTACGCCGGGCCAGGCCCTCGCCGCACTGGTCGGGCCGGGTGATGTTGAAACAGGCGTCCGAGGCGTTCGGCCAGGCGCACTGGTGGGAGCTGGAGTTGCAGGTTCCGCAGGCACCGCCGCCGGCGCTGCCGCACGGACCCCAGGCGGCACCGCAGCAGAACCACGACATCTCGCCGTAGGCGGGTGCGCCGCTGTTAGAGCAACCCATGACTGCCTCCGTTCGGTTCGATCCGAGGGGGATGGGACGTGGCAGGCCTGCCGGGGTGCCACCGAGGGTGAAGAAGGAAAATTACCTTGTCAATAAGTCAGTCAGAGGTTGGTTTTCTACAAAGCAAAGGGTGCCGCGTTAGCAGAATCGCGGGGCGGCGCTCGTCACCGAGGGTCGCGAAATCCCCGCCCCGGGCGACCCGGCGAGCACACGTGACCTGACCCGGCCAGAGCATGGCCTGTCCCGGCCGGGCCGCCCCCGAACGAAAACGCCCTCACACCGCACCGGGGAACGAACCGGACGCGCCTATCCACAGCCACACCCAGCCCTTCCACCCGTCGCTCCCTGGAAGTCCCCGTCGGATTCGACGGGGACTTCCAGGGAGCGAGGCCGACCGCCTGGTCAACCGGATCCGTGGGCTGCCACCGTTCTCCCGCGTTCGCGTCCCTGTCCGACCCCCGTGAGCAGGACCTACTACGACAAGAGACGGGCCGAGGGCAAGAAAACGCCGCCCTCATCCGCCTGGCCCGCCGCCGCGGCGACGTCATCTACGCGCCCGGTCGTCAGCGGGTCGCTCACACGCCCAGGAGGCGTAGGCCGGCCGTCAGCGCGGCGGCGACGATGAGGACGACCAGGAACGGCGCGCGCAGGAGCAGGGCCGCGACGGCGGCGGCCAGGCCCGCCAGGCGTGGGGTGTCCAGCTCCAGGGTCCGGCCGTTCGCCAGTGACTGGACGACGATCAGCGCGGTCAGCAGGGCGACCGGGACGAGTTCGCTGAAGCGCCGGACCCTCGGGTCGCCGAGCACCCGCTGCGGCATGACCAGCCCGGCGAGCTTGAGCCCGTAGCAGCCCAGGCCGGTCGCGACCACGGCGATCCACACGTTCATGACCCCTCCTTCGCCCGGCGTGTGGGCTCGTCGATCCGTTCGCTCATGGACCCTCCTCGCCGTGGCCGCCGGCCAGGGCGGGCTCGGGCGCGGAGCCGCCCGCCCCGGGTTCGCGGTGACGGCGCCGCCGTACGCCGGCGAGGG
>NZ_JBHLZP010000849.1:0-2328 GCF_042429965.1 Actinoallomurus acaciae | reverse complement strand
GATCGTGCCGTCCGGGGCGCGCGTCGGCCTGTCCGAGCTGCACATCGACGGCGTCCAGGCGCTCCGGCGGTACCGGCTGCCCACGGTGCCCGGCGGCGGCACGGCCGTGATGACCCGCGCCCCGGGCCGGCTGCCCGCCTGCATGCCGGGCCCGATCCGGTGGGTGTGCTCGCCGCAGCTGCAGCGGCAGGACGAGGAGGGCTACGCCTTCGACCGGACCTTCACCGCGCCGGCGGCGACGAAGGCGCGGCTGACCGGTACCGCGGCGCTCACCGACACCGCGCTGATCCAGCGGTACATGAGCACCGACCCCCACGTCGGCATCACGGCCAGCTCGGCGTCGACGAACGAGCCGGCTGGCATGGCGCGCTCGGCCTTCGACGGCGACGCGACCACCACCTGGATCCCGGCCGACGGCGACACCGACCCGACGCTGGCGCTGAGGTGGCGGCGCGCGACCGTGGTGCGGAAGATCACGGTCAGGCGTCCGCCGGGCGCGAGCGGACTGCTGAACGTGCGCGTCGAGGGCGACCGCGGCCAGTGGCGGGAGGGCGTGATCGGCGCCGACGGCGTGCTGACCGTCGCGCCGATGCGCACGGCCCGGCTGACCCTGCGGTTCCCCGGAGAGACGCCGCAGGTCACCGACATCGTCATCCCGCACGTGCCGACCCTGCGGCGGCTGCCGGCGGCGAACCTGTCGCTGCGGTGCGGCCTCGGGCCGAGGCTGCGGGTGAACGGGGTGACCGTGCCGACGCGTGCGAGCGGCAGCTTCGCCGACGTGCTCGCCGGGCGGCCCCCCGCGCGGGACCTGGGCCTGCTGACGGTGGCGCTGCTCGGCGGCGACGGCGGCGACATCGCCGGGGCCGCCGACCACCAGATCGTCGTGCCCTCCGGCGACCCGCGCGTCGTCAAGGAGGTGCACGTCACCGCCTACCACGTGCTGTGGGAGCTGGTCCACGTGCTCCTCGAACAGCCCGGCGTGCTCGGCCCTGGAGTGATCGCGTGAACCACTGCACCGGCGACCACTGCGTGACCTGCTCCGACGAGGCCGTCGCGGTGCGCGTGGTCCGCCTGCGCGACGGCGACCTGGCCGACGTCGACGTCGGCGGCGGACGCACCGAGGAGGTCAGCGTCGCCCTCGTGGACGCCGAGGTCGGCGACGTCGTCCTGGTCCACGCCAAAGAGGCGATCGGCCTGGTGCCATGAGCGAGCGGGTCGGCGGGCACGACGCGCCCTCGGGAGAGATGCGGGACCTGTACCCGTTCCTCTACTCCGGCACGGCTGATCTGGCGTCGGTCATGGCGGACGTGCGCCGGTCCACCGTCGAGAAGGCGGAGGAGATCGTGGCGCTGCGGCAGCGCGTGCTCGCCCTGGACGGCGCACGGCTGGAGGCCTGCGCCGTGCGCATGGCCGAGGCCTTCCGCGCCGGCGGCCGGCTGTTCACCTTCGGCAACGGTGGCAGCTCCACCGACGCGCAGGACGTCGCCGCGCTCTTCCTCAACCCCGGCGGCGACGCGCGCCCGCTGCCGGCGCTGGCGCTGACCACCGACGTCGCGGTCATGACCGCGCTGTCCAACGACATCGGCTTCGACGTCGTGTTCGCCCGCCAGCTCGGCGCGCTCGGCCGAGCGGGGGACATCGCGCTGGGCCTGTCGACGAGCGGCAACTCCACCAACCTGATCCGCGCCTTCGACGAGGCGATGCGCCGGGGAATGCTGACGATCGGGCTGGCCGGGCACACGGGCGGGCGACTGGCCGAGCTCGACGGCCTCGACCACCTCTTCACGGTGCCCTCCTCGTCGGTGCACCGCATCCAGGAGGCGCAGACCACCGTCTACCACGCCCTGTGGGAACTCACCCGGTACGCGCTCTGACGCGCGCCCCCCGACGCCGAGCCGTTCGCTGGTTGTACGCCTCCGCCTGGTGGGTAACTGTCAAGGGTGCCCGTCATCGCAGGTCACAGCCATGATGGCCAAGAGACACACGCGCCTGGTCACTCCTCCGGCGAAGGAGGTCCCGTGAGAGATCCGGAGGCCGCCCGTGCGGTCGCCGACGCCGTCCTCTACGACGGCCGCCGGCCCTCCCCGCACGGCGCGGGCGAGGTGCGGGACCAGGTCCACCGGCAGCTCGGCGTGCTCGTGCCGCCGGGCTTCACCGCCACCGAGGAGCCGTCGGCCGCCCAGACCGAGTGCCTGCTGGACTGCGGGGACGACGGCGGCGGGACGCTGCACGTACGCCCCCGGTTCCTGCACGTACGGGCGCGCACCGCCGAGGGCGCCGCACCGCACGATGAGGCGGCCGAGCGCGAGATCGACCTCGTCTGGACCC
>NZ_JBHLZP010000848.1:0-2329 GCF_042429965.1 Actinoallomurus acaciae | reverse complement strand
TGGGCCTCGGCGGCGGGCGCTCCGGCGGCCGAATGCGGCCAGACCACCGCCCAGCGCGCCGGCGCCCGCCAGACCCGCGCGATGTGGATCGCCACCGTCAACAACGGCGACTGGCCCAGCCGGCCGGGGCTGCCGGTCGCCAAGCAGCAGGCCGAATACCGCCACCTGCTCGACGTGGCCGAGAAGCTGAACTTCAACACCGTCTACGTCCAGGTACGCCCGGCCGCGGACGCGTTCTACTCCTCCCACTACGAGCCGTGGTCGCGGTTCCTCACCGGGCGGCAGGGCACCGATCCCGGATACGACCCGCTGCGGTTCCTCATCACCGAGGCGCACGCGCGCGGCCTGCAACTGCACGCCTGGTTCAACCCCTACCGCGCCGCCACGCAGGCCGACCCCAAGAAGCTCGCGGCGAACAGCCAGGCGCGGCTGCACCCGGACTGGGTGCACCGCTACGGCGGCGCGCTGTGGTTCGACCCGGGGCTGCCGCAGGTCCGTGACCTGGCCGCGCGTGTCGTCCTCGACGTCGTCCAGCACTACGACGTCGACGGCGTGCACCTGGACGACTACTTCTACCCCTACCCGATCCCGGGCAAGGCCTTCCCCGACGCCGCGACGTTCAAGAAGTACGGCGCCGGCTACAAGAACCTCGGCGACTGGCGGCGGCACAACGTCGACGCCCTCGTCCAGGAACTCCACACGCGCATCCACCAGACGAAGGGGTGGGTGCAGTTCGGCATCAGCCCGTTCGGGGTGTGGCGCAACAAGTCCCACGACAAGGCCGGTTCGGCCACCGCCGCGCTGCAGAGCTACGACGACATCTACGCCGACAGCCGCACCTGGGTGCGCAAGGGCTGGGTCGACTACATCGCCCCGCAGCTGTACTGGCCGGTCGGGTTCAAGGCCGCCGACTACCGCACGCTCGTCGCGTGGTGGGCCAAGCAGGTCGCCGGCACGCACGTCCAGCTCATCATCGGCCAGGCCGCCTACCAGGTCGGCCAGCCCGGCGCGTGGAAGAACCCCGCCGAACTGTCCCGCCACGTCGCGATCGACGCGAGCTACCCGCAGGTCGGCGGCGAGGCGTTCTTCAGCGCCCACGACCTGGCCCAGGACCGCCACGGCTTCGCCACCCGGCTGCTGCACGACCACTACTCCCATCCGGCGCTGGCCCCGATGGCCGGCCCCGGCGCCCCGCCCGCGGCCCCGGCCGACCTGAAAGCCAAGAGCGGCCGGCTGACCTGGAAGGGCGCCGGCGCCGCCGCGTACGCGGTCTACCGTGCCCCGGCCAAGAGCCCGGCCTGCATCGTGCCGGACGGCCGCTACCTGCTCAAGATCGTCGACGGCGACGTGCACGCGACCTCCGACAAGACGGCCAAGCCCGGCCGCACCTACACCTACTACGTCACCGCCCTGGACAGCCGCCGCCACGAGTCGCCGACGACCCACGGCGTCCAGACGACTGCCGCACACGGCTGAACCCCTGCGCCTCGGCCCGCGCCGGAGGCCGTTCCCGGTCGTCAGCTTCTCCTTCCGGCGTGTTCCGGCCGGCGCGGCGCGCCGCGGCACGGCGGAAACCCTGTGGATCTCGGCCGCCGATTTGCTGCACACTGATGGCAAACCGCCACTCGCGCCGATGAAGGACAGCCATGGAGCTCGCGCCACCCCTTCCGGCGTACTACCGGCTCAAGCGCCGGCTGCTCGCCGACATCGAGGCCGGGCACTACGGCACGGACGGGCGGCTGCCCACCGAACATGAGCTGTGCGCCGCCTACGGCCTGTCCCGCACACCGGTGGCGCGGGCGCTGTCGGAGCTGGCCGCCGAAGGCGTCGTCGTACGGCACCGCCGCCGCGGCACCTTCGTCGACCCCGGCTGGATGGCCCGGCTGCACGCCGCCCCGAAGGTCTCGGTGATGGCCACCCACGGCAGCTGGGAGGGGCAGTTAAGAGAAGCGGCAGGCAACGACCTGCGGCTGGAGTTCACCACGGCGCCGCTGTGGGAGACCCGGGCGATGTTCCGCCGCGCGATCGCCGAGGGCCGCGGCCCCGACTTCGCCATCGTCGACTCGGTCTGGGTCGCCGAGTTCGCCGAGTCGCACATGCTCACGCCCATCGCCGAGCTGGACGCGGACTGGGCGGCCGAGCACGACGCCGACTTCCTGCCACCCTTCGTCGACGCCTACCGGTTCGAGGGTCAGGGCCTGGTCGCGGTGCACGCGCCGGCCGACGTGGCCGGCCTGTGGTACGACCGCGCGGCCCTCGGCGGCGCGGAACCACCGCAGACCTGGCGTGACCTGCGCGCCCTGGCCCGTGCCCTCGCCGCCGACGCGCC
>NZ_JBHLZP010000847.1:0-2333 GCF_042429965.1 Actinoallomurus acaciae | reverse complement strand
CGCCACGACGACCCGCGACCGTGCCCAGGCCAGACCCGCGTCGTCCGCGACCCCCAGGTCGGCGCGCAGGTCGGCCTCGCCGAGTCCGATACTCGCCACGCGCGGGTGGGCGCGGGCGATGTCGTAGGCCCGCTCGACCCCGAGCGCCGACTCCAGCAGCGGATGCAGCGCGACGCCCGGGGCGGTCGCCGCCGCCTCCCGTACCTGGTCCGCCGACTCGATCTTCGGCAGCCGCACGCCGTCGGTGCCCGGCAGCAGCGGTGCCAGAGAGGCCAGGTCGGCGCGGCCGTACGGGGTGCGCAGGTCGTTGACGCGGACCTGGACCGGTCGCGGTGGATCCGCGAGCAGCCGGGCGACCGCCGCCCGCGCGGACTCCTTGTGCGCGACCGCGACGGCGTCCTCCAGGTCGAGGATCACCACGTCCGCGCTGGAGGCGAGGGCCTTCTCCACCCTGCGGGCGTGGTCGGCCGGTACGTAGAGCAGGGTCGGCATCAGACCACGCCCCGGTCGCGCAGCCCGGCGATGTCTTCGGTGGTGAGCCCGAGCGAGCCGAGGACCCGATCGGTGTCCTCGCCGTGGGACCGCCCGCTCCACCGTATGGCGCCCGGCGTTCCCGACAGGCGGAACAGCACGTTCTGCATGCGCACGGCCCCCAGGTCGGGATCGTCCACGGTGGTGATCGCCTCCAGCGCCGTGAGCTGGGGGTCGGCCATGATGTCGGACACGTCGTAGATCGGCGCGACGGCCGCCTGGGCCTTCTCGAACTCCTCCAGCACCTCGGCGCGGGTGCGTGCGCCGACCCACGCGGCAACGGCCGCGTCGAGTTCGTCGGCGTGCCCGGCGCGGCCCGCCCCGGTGGCGAACCACGGCTCGTCCAGGTACTCGGGGTGCCCGACCAGCCGCATCACGCGCTCGGCGATGCTCTGCGCGGAGGTCGAGACGGCCACCCACGAGCCGTCGGCGCACTGGTAGGTGTTACGCGGGGCGTTGTTGACCGACCGGTTCCCGGTGCGCGGCGGGATGAGGCCGAGCTGGTCGTAGGCCGTGGGCTGGCCGCCGAGGACGGTGAGGATCGGCTCGATGATGGACAGGTCCACCACCTGGCCGGTGCCGCCGGCGTCGCGGGCGCGCAGGGCGGTCATCACCGCGTACGCGGTGGCCAGCGCGGCGATGCCGTCGGCGAGGCCGAAGGGCGGCAGCGTCGGCGGCCCGTCCGGCTCGCCGGTCATCGCGGCGAACCCGCTCATGGCCTCGGCGAGCGTGCCGAACCCCGGGCGCCGGGCGTACGGGCCGAACTGGCCGAACCCGGTGACGCGCGCGAGCACGAGCCCGGGGTTGGCCGCCCTGAGCCGGTCATAGGACAGGTTCCAGCGTTCGAGGGTGCCGGGCCGGAAGTTCTCGATGATCACATCCGCGTCGCGGGCCAGGCGCAGCAGCAGTTCCTGCCCCTCCGGCGCGGACAGGTCGAGGGTGATCGTCTGCTTGTTGCGGCCGAGCATCTTCCACCACAGCCCGATGCCGTCCTTGGCCGCGCCGTGCCCCCGCGACGGGTCCGGCCTGCGGGGGTGCTCGACCTTGACGACCTCGGCGCCGAAGTCGCCGAGGAACATCGCGGCCATCGGCCCGGCGAACAGCGTCGCGAGGTCGAGGACGCGGACGCCCTCCAGGGGAGCGCTCACGAGTCCTCCTTCGCCGGAGGCGCGTGTTCACCGATTCGGTCGCTCATGTCTCCTCCAGATCGGCGGCGCACCGGAATCCGACGGCGGGCGAACGTTCGACCGCCGGGTGGGTGCGCAGCAGCTTCAGGGTGTGCTCGGGGGTGCGGACGCCGTCGTCGGCGTACCACTCCGAGCCGGTGACGGCCCGCGCCGGTCCGCCCTTGAGGAACGCGAAGCGGGTCCGGCCGTCGGTGTGCTCGCTCTCGGTCCAGTTCCAGACCGTGGCCGGGACGCCCGCCGCCTGCCACTCGAACTCGGTCGGCAGCCGCACGCCGGCCCAGGCCGCGTACGCTCGCGCGTCGTCGAGATCGACGCGGGTCACCGGGGCGTCCGGCCGGGTGTCGCGGGCGGGGTCGAGGAACCGCTCCGGGTGGCGGGGCGCGTACCCGCTCGCCCGGACGAACGCCGCGTACTCGGCGTTCGTCACCTCCCGTACGGCCACGGCGACGGGCCGCAGGTCGACGCGCCGCCGTACGGTGCGGAGGGCGTGCAGGTCCGGCGGCAGCGGCTTCCACGCGTCGACGTACGGCGCCCCGTCGTCGAACCCGCACTCGCGCACGCGGTAGGTGACGGTCAGCGTGCGCGGCCCGGGGGCGACGCGGACCGCCTCGCCGA
>NZ_JBHLZP010000846.1:0-2336 GCF_042429965.1 Actinoallomurus acaciae | reverse complement strand
CGACGTGGTCGCGCTTGGTCGCGTGGCAGGCGGGGCACATCGGCCCGGGCGGGTGGCGCAGCGCGCCGCACTCGGCGCAGCGCTGGATCCGCAGCTCACCGGCCCGCGCCCCGTCCCAGAAGAACCGGGTGTCGGGGCCGACCGCGGGGCGCAGCGGGTACCGCCCGTCGGAGGGGATCACCGGGGCGTCGCCGCGCGGCTTGAACTTCAACACCCGGAACAGCATCTCCGCGACCCGCTCGCCGCCGGAGTACCAGCGCTCGTACCAGGTGACGAAGTAGCCCTCACCGAGGGCGGTCCGCTTGGGGCCGGTGACGTCGCCGAACCGTACGGTGGTCGACAGCTCCTCGCCCAGCCGCAGGTACCGGTCGTAGGTGTGCTCGCAGTTGGTGGCGACCACACCGGTGTAGCCGCCCTCATCCAGCAGCGACAGGATCCGATCGGGCGCGCTCTCTGCCGGATCGCCCTCGTCCGTCCGGTCGCCGGGACCGGTCATCGACCAGACCTGGATCATGGCCGGTGGGGCGTGTTCCGACCAGCGGCCGCTCCGGTCGCCGAGCGCCCGGGTCCAGTTGCGGATCATCGCGGCGTTCACCGGGTCGGGGCAGGCCCTGGCGGCGCTCTCGCCCTCGGCCGCGAGTTCGTCCGCGAGCGCCATCAGCCGGTCGTGCATGTCTCTCCCTCGCGATGCGTCAGCGCGGGGCCCGCGGCAGGCCGAGGCCGATCATGGCGATGATCTCCCGCTGCACCTCGTTGACCCCGCCGCCGAAGGTCAGCACGAGGCCGCCCTTGACCCCGTGGTCGACGCGGTCGATCAGCTCGCGCGTCTCCTCGTCGCCGGGGTCGCCGTACCGCGCGAGGATCTCGCCGACGACGCGCCCGGCGTCCTGCATGCGCTCCGAACCGTAGATCTTGGTCGCCGAGGCGTCCGCCGCACCGAGCCAGCCGAGGTCCATGCCCGCGGCGACCTGCCAGTTGAGCAGCTCGTTGACGCGCAGGAACGCGTGCACCCGCGCCACCGCGCGCCGGACCGCCGGCTCCTCGATCAGGGGCCGTCCGTCGCGGCCGGTCTTCGCACGGGCCCAGCGGACGAACCGGTCGTAGGTGTGGCCGAGGTTGCCCGCCGGGCCGAGGGTGACGCGTTCGTGGTTGAGCTGGTTGACGATGAGGTCCCAGCCGCGGTTCTCCTCGCCGACGAGCAGGTCGGCCGGCACACGGACGTCCTGGTAGTAGGTGGCGTTGGTGTGGTGACGGCCGTCCATCGTGACGATCGGCGTCCAGGAGAAGCCCGGGTCGGCGCAGTCGACGATGAGCATCGAGATGCCCTTGTGCCGAGCGGCGCCGGGGTCGGTGCGCGCGGCCAGCCAGATGAAGTCGGCCTGGTGCGCGCCGGAGGTGAAGATCTTCTGGCCGTTGACGATGTAGTGGTCGCCGTCGCGGACCGCCGTGGTGCGCAGCGCGGCCAGGTCGGTGCCGGCGCCGGGCTCGCTGTAGCCGATCGCGAAGTGGCACTCCCCCGCGAGGATGCGGGGCAGGAACCGCTTCTTCTGCTGCTCGGTGCCGTACTGCACCAGCGTCGGCGCGACGGTGTTGAGCGTGATGATCGGGTACGGCACCTCGGCGCGGGCGATCTCGTTGGCGAAGATCTGCTGCTCGACCGGGCCGAAGCCGCGCCCGCCGTACTCCTCCGGCAGCGCGATGCCCAGCAGGCCGTCGCGGCCGAGCCGGCGGCAGTGCTCCATGTACGCCGGGCCGAACGGATCTTCGGCGATCCGCTCGCGCTCCCCGGCGGTGAGGCAGTCGCGGAAGTAGCCGCGCAGGTCGTCGCGCAGGGCCCGCTGCTCGGCGGTCAGGTCGATGAACATCAGGCCACCAGAGCTCCGATCGTGTCGAGCTGGGCCTCCGCGCCGCCGAGCAGGTGGGCGTAGTGCTTGCCCCAGGCGAAGTGGCGGTGCAGGGGGTAGGTGACGTCGAGGCCGAGGCCCCCGTGCAGGTGCTGGCAGGTGTAGAGGGCCTGGAGCGCGCCCTCGCAGGCCGCCCACGCGGCGACCGCGAGCACCTCGGCGGCGTCGTCGTGGCCCTCGGCGAGCCGCCAGACCCCGGCCCACATGGCCACGTCGAGCGCCCGCTTGGCGATGTAGACGTCGCCGATCTGCATCGTGACGGCCTGGAACTCCGCCAGCGGGCGGCCGAACTGCTCACGCGTTCTGACGTGCCCGGTGGTGAGGTCGAGTGCGGCGGCGAGCGCGCCGGAGGCGGTGGCGACGGCCCCGGCGGTGGCGTGCCCGAGCAGCGTCTCGTACGCCCCGGCGCCGAGCAGGGCGCCGGCGCTCACC
>NZ_JBHLZP010000845.1:0-2507 GCF_042429965.1 Actinoallomurus acaciae | reverse complement strand
CGGCGGTCAGGCGGCGGGCCGTGCCGCCGGTGCGGTCGACGTACGGGCGATGGGCGCGGGCGGTCGGCTCGCGGGTCACCGCGACGCCGAACCTCCGGCCCTCGTCGATCGCGTACGTGTAGAACGAGCCCAGGCTCGACAGCATGCGCTCCCGGGTCGACGGTGCCCTTCCCGACCGTTCCAGGAACGCCGCCCACGCGTCGACGTGCGCGCGGTTCGCCGTGAGCGGTTCGGCGTCGCGTTCGCGCAGCCAGGCGGCCCAGGCGCGCAGGTCGTGCCGGTAGGCGCGGCGGGTGTTCGGCGACCGGACCGACGCCAGCCACGCGTCCACGACCAGGGCCGGCGCCGACGTCGAGGTCATTGAAGGGTCTTCGCGAAACACCGGGAGAACCACAGGGACGCGTACGCCGGCAGGATCGGGATCGGCGTGTAGCCCTCGCGTTCGTAGAGCCGGACCGCGTCGGGCTGACGGTCGCCGGTCTGCAGGACGATCCGCCGGGCGCCCCGTCGCCGCGCCTCCTCCTCGGCCGCCCGCAGCAGCGCGCCCGCCACGCCGGCGCCCCGGTAGGGCGGCACCACGTACATGCGCTTGAGTTCGAGGTCCTCCCCGGCCCGGCGCAGTGTGACGTGGCCCACCGGGAGCCCGTCGCCGGTAACGGCGATCGCCGTGTACACGACCGTGTCGGGTTCGACGTGCATCACCGGAGGCTGAGCGGCCGGATCGGTCGCCCGGTCGGCGTACCGCTGGACCATCTCCGCGGTCAGGGCCCGGCGGAGCGCGACCGCGGCCGGGTCGGCGTAGTCCACCGGCGTCACCGTGATCTGCGGCGGCCGCAGCGGAACCGGGTGCACGGGGTCGCCGAGGAGCCCCGGAATGTTCTCCATGAAGGGCACCTTAGGCATATTATCTACTAAATTGGTAGACAAGGTCTCCTAGGGGAGGTTCCGGGATGCCCGACGTCGTCGCCCGCCGATGAGCGCCCGCCCCGTCGTCCTGGTCGTCGTCGGTGCCGGGCCGGGCGGCACCGTGCTGACCGAACGGCTGGGTGCCAACGCCGCCGAGTTCGCCGGCGACAGGCCGGTCGAGATCCACGTGGCCGACCCTTACCCGCCGGGCGGCGGACGGGTCTGGCGGCTGGACCAGCCGGACCTGCTCTGGATGAACTCCCAGGCCGCCGACGTCACGATGTTCACCGACGAGACCGTACGGATCGACGGCCCGATCCGCCCCGGTCCCACGCTGTGCGAGTGGGGCGACGTCGAACCCGGCCGGTTCCCGACCCGGCGGCTGCAGAACGCCTACCTGTCCTGGTGCTTCCGGCACGTCGCCGACACCGCGCCGGAGCCGGTGACCGTGCACGTCCACGCCGGGCGCGTCCTGGACGTCACCGACGGCCCCGGCGGGGCACAGCTCGTACGGATCGAGGGGCGCGCCGAACCGGTCGGCGCCGACGCGGTGATCCTGGCGCAGGGACACCTGGACGTGACGCCCGGACCCGAGCACCGGCGCCTGACCGACTTCGCGGCGGCGCACGGCCTGACGTACGTCCCGCCCCACTACGCCGCCGACACCGACCTCACCGCGCTCCGCCCGGGGGAGCCGGTCGTCATGCGCGGGATGGGCCTCGGCTTCATCGACGACATGGTGCTGCTCACCGAAGGACGCGGTGGCCGGTTCACGGCACGCCCCGACGGCCGCCTCACCTACCACCCGTCCGGCCGGGAGCCGATCCTGCACGCGGGGTCGCGGCGCGGCGTGCCGTACCACTCGAAGATCACCTACGAGCTCTCCGGCGAGCGCCCGCCGGGGCCGCGCTACTTCACCCCGGCCGTCACCAAGGAGCTGTACGAACGACGGGGCCCGCTCGACCTGCGCGCCGACCTGTGGCCGCTGATCGCCCGAGAGCTCGCCTGGTTCCACTACCACGAACTGTTCGGCGCCCATCCGGACCGGGTCGCCCTGCCGTGGCCGGAGTTCGAGGCGCGCCTGGACGCCCTCGTCGACCAGGGCGCCGAGCTCGGCGCCCTGGTCGACGAGGGCGTGCCCAAAGGCGAGGACCGGCTCGACCTGGACCGGCTCCTCGACCCGCTGGCGGGGGAGCGCTTCGAGGACGCGGAGGCCTTGCAGGAGAGGATCCGCGCGTACGTCACCGCCGACGTCGAGCGCCACGCCGACCCCGCGCACAGTGCCGACCTGGCCGTCTTCTTCGGCCTGCTCACCGTGTTCGGCGTCCTGGTCGACGCGGTGAACGGCGGACGCCTGAGCGCCCGCTCGCAGGCCGAGGAGGACGTCGGCGCGTGGCTGCACGGGGTGTTCGGCTACTACGCGAGCGGCCCGCCGCCGCGCCGCCTGCGCGAGCTGGAGGCGCTGTCCCGCGCCGGGATCGTCCGTTTCCTCGGCCCCGGCATCACCGTCGCCGCCGAGAACGGCCGGTTCCTCGCCCGCGCCACGGCGACCCCGGCCACCGCCGACGCTCGCGCGCTGGTCGAGTCGCGGCTGCCCTCCG
>NZ_JBHLZP010000844.1:0-2661 GCF_042429965.1 Actinoallomurus acaciae | reverse complement strand
TGCAGCGGCGCGCCTCCTGCGGCGGCTCGGCCCGGCGGCGGCGCCGGTGGGCGTCGGCCGTCTGCCGTGCGCGCGACACCGCGGTGATCACCGACTGGTACGTGCCGCCCGAGATCCTGCCGTTCACCCGTACGTAGCCGTCCACGTGCAGCGGCACGCCCGCCGGCAGATGCCGGACCGTGAAGTAGACGCCCAGGTCGTGCGGGATCGAGTCGAATCCGGCGCTGTGCACGAGCCGCGCGCCCGTCTCGGCCGCCCGGGCGTGGTACTTCAGGTACATCAGATCGACGAACTCCGGCTCGACGAACTCCGGCGCGCCGGTCAGGTCGGCGTAGTCGGTGCCGGCCTCGGCGCAGGCGGCGACGAGGGGTTCGCCGTGATCGACGTACGGGCCGACCGTGCTGAGGACGACGCGCGACGACGCGGCCAGCTCGCGCAGGGAGTCCGGGTCGGTCGCGTCGGCCGGCAGCAGCGGCACCTCGACCCCGAGCCGGTCGCGCAGCGCCTCCAGCCGCGACCGGTTCCGTCCGGCCAGCGCCCACCGGGCCCCCGTGGGCAGGTGCGAGGCCAGATAGTCGGCGGTGAGTCCTCCGGTGAAGCCGGTTCCGCCCATCAGCACCACGTCGTACGACCGCTCCATCAAGACCTCCCAATGGTTACCGGTGAGTTAACCACGAGGAGGGCGGCAGGTCAGCGGGAATCCTCGCGCCGGGGAAGCCGGTGCGGGCGGTTCGCGGCGATGCGCTCGCCGATCTGTTCGACGATGCGGCTCTCGGCCAGGTCGCGGGCGAGCACACACGCCGCGGCCACTCCGGGGGCGTGAGAGGACCCGTGCGCGATCACGACCGTGCCGTTCAGCCCCAGCAGCACCCCGCCGCCGTACGTCTCAGAGTCCAGGCGGTGGCGCAGCAGCCGCAGGCGCCGGCGCTGGAGCAGCGCGCCGAGCTGGGCGGTACGGCTGGCGGTGACGGCCTCCCGCATCTCGGCGACGGCGAGGCGTACGGCGCCCTCGATCGTCTTGAGCGCGACGTTGCCGGTGAACCCGTCGGTGACCACGACGTCCACCTTGCCGGTCAGCAGGTCGGAGCCCTCGACGTTCCCGGCGAACTCCACGCCCTCCACGTCCGCGGAGAGCAGTTCGTACGCCCGCCGGGTGAGCTTGTCGCCCTTGCCGGCCTCCTCGCCGATGGTCAGCAGCCCGACGCGCGGTGCCTCGACGCCCAGCCGGATCCGGGCGTACGCCGTGCCGAGCATGGCGAACTGCACGAGCATCTCGGGCTTGGCGTCGGCGGTGGCGCCGGCGTCGAGGAACACCGTCGGCCGTGGCCGGGTCGGCAGGACCACGGCGATCGCGGGACGGGTCACGCCCGGCTGGCCGCGCAGCCGCAGCCGGGACGTCGCGACGACGCCGCCGGTCGACCCGGCCGACACCAGCGCGGACGCGTACCCCCGCCGGATCAGCCGGCAGGCCACCGCCACCGACGACCGCGGGCGCCGCAGGCCCGCCAGCGCGCCCTCGTCCATCGCCACGACGTCCTCGGCGCCCACGATCGGGATCTCGCCGAGCGCGTCGTGCGCGGCGAGGATCTGCCGGATGCGGACGGCCTGGCCGACGAGGATGGGCCGTACGCCGTGCTCGCGCGCGGCGATGATCGTGCCCGCCACCACTTCGGCCGGCGCGTTGTCACCGCCCATCGCGTCCACCACGATGCGCGTGCCGTCCGTGCCGGCCGTGTCGCCGGTCGGCTCACTCATGCGGCTGGTTCCGGTGGCTCGGCGCTGCATGCGCGAAAGCTACCGTGATACTCGGCGCGCCGGTTCACCGGTCACGGTCCTGGCAGCCCTGACCGAGACACGGGGTACGGACGATCTCCCGGCCGCCGACCCTGATCACGAACTCCTGGCGGGGGTGCGCGGAACCGGCGTCGGAGGCGACCGCGTCCACCCGTACGGGCTCGTCCCGCGTCGTATGTCCCAGGCACTGCACCCGGACGACGGACATCGTGTCGGCCGACAGCGTGCGGCAGCGCATGCCCTTCTTGACCTCGTATCCCAGGCTGTGCAGCTCCTCCGTCGCGCCGCGGGCGGTGGCGTTGCGCAGGGAGCTCTCCGAGACCTTCCGTACCGGGTCGGTGCAGCCCGCGAGCATGAGGAGGACCAGCAGGACGAGAAGGGCCGGGACGGCGGCGAGAAGGCTCCTCACAGCCGGTCCACCGCCTCGGCGACCACCTCGGGCCGGTCGATCTGCACCAGATGCCCGGTGTCGGGGAGGACGATCTGCCGCCCGTACGGGCTGAGCGCGGCGATGTCGGCGTGGGCCCGCCGCCATTCGCGGCCGTCCCCGCGTACGTCGCCCAGCGCCGTGATCACGCACAGCGGGACCTCGGGGAACGGCGCCGACTCGCGGAGCGTGAGCAGGTCGGCGGCGAGCTGGCGATACGCGGCGTTCTCGGCGAGGAGCATGCCGAGCACGTGCGCCCGGCCGTAGACCTCCCGGGAGAGCTCCGGGGGTGCCACGTCGCCGCGTTCGGCGATCCGCCGCATGACCACGCCGCGGATGCGCGGACCGGCGAACCGGGCCAGCCCGGTCATGCCGATGGCGTGACCGGCGAGCCCGGCGGCGAGCGCGAGCCGGCTCAGCCGCCGCGCGTGCGGCGGCCG
>NZ_JBHLZP010000843.1:0-2364 GCF_042429965.1 Actinoallomurus acaciae | reverse complement strand
CCGGCAGCCGCCGGCGCGACGGCGTGCAGGAGGACGCCTACCCGCACGACCCCGGGCGCACGGATCCCCACTTCGCGCAGCGCGACTTCGCGCGCGGCCACGGCTGGGGCCTCACCGGCGACGAGGGGCTCGGCGCGCCGGGGGTGGTGGCCCTCCTCACGACGACGGCCGACGAGCGTGCCGCGTGGCTCCAGGCCGGACAGGCGCTGCAACGCGTCCTTCTGCGCGCCGCCGAGGACGACGTCTCCGCCGCGTTCCACACTCAGGCGCTGGAGATCCCGGAGCTGCGCGACTTCGTCCGCGTTCACTTCTGCGACGGCGAGTATCCGCAGATGGTCATGCGGCTGGGCGTGACCCGGGGGGAGGGCCGGAGCGTCCGGCGGCCCCCCGAGGAGCTCATCCGGCCTGAGCCGTGATCTCCGTGGGGAGATCAACGCTCGACGGGCACGCGCCGGGTGGTCTCCTTCCGCTCCTCGAACGGCATCGTGATGGTCACGATGCCCTGGTCGTAGGCGGCCTTGATCTCGTCTTCCCTGATGTTCTCCGGCAGCCGGATATACCGCTCATAGGAGCCATACCGGAACTCGGAATGGCGCCGCCCCTCCCGCGTTTCCTGGCGTTCGGCGCGAAGCGTCAGCACGCCGCGCGACACACTGATCTCCAGATCCTTCTCCGGATCGATGCCGGGCATCTCGGCGCGGACGACGTACCGGTCGTCCTCGACGGCGTCCTCCACCCGGATGACCTGACCGGTCTGGCCGGTGAACGGCCGCAGGGCCGTGAGCGGCATCTCGAACAGGTCGAACAGGTCAGGGAACATCTCTTTGGTCTCTCTGCGGGCCGGCACACTCATCGTCTCCTCCTCGGTTAGCCTCTCTCTCCCATTCCGCCCGATGACCGGCGCGCGGTGTAGAGGCGGTCTTCCCGGGGCCGGAGGACTTCTGTCCCGGCGCAGGACCTGCCCCCGTTTTTCCGGGACGGACCGAAGGTCCTGTACGGGGATGACCTGCGCCCGCTGCCCGGGTACGGCCGCCGTCCGATGCTGGGAGACATGGCGGAGCCCGCAGCCCCGGAGGGGTTCTACGCGCTGCTCACGGACGGTACGGCGGTGGCGATCCGGGAGGTGGGGCCGGGCGATCTCGGCGCCGTCCACCGGTTCCATCGCGACATGTCACCGGAGAACCTCTACCTCCGGTTCTTCGGGATCAGCCCGCGGATCGCCGACGAGGTCGCGGCGCGCCTGTGCCGGGAACCCGACCCCGATCACGCGGTGCTCGGGGCCTGGCTCGGCGGCGAGCTCGTCGGTGTGGCCGAGTACGACCGGACCGCGGAGCCCGGCGAGGCGGAGATCGCGCTCGCCGTCGCCGACCGGATGCACAACCGCGGCGTGGGCACCCTGCTGCTGGAACATCTCGTGTCGCTGGCCCGATCCCGGGGGCTCGTCGCGTTCCGCGCGGAGACTCTGGCCCAGAACGTCCCGATGTTGCGGGTCTTCGCCTGTGCGGGCCTGCCGGTCGGCCGCCGGACCGTGAACGGGGTCGTCGAGGTGACGATCCCGCTGACCGGGAGCGGGGCCTACCTCGACGCCGTCGCCGAGCGCGAACGGCACGCCGACATCGAGAGCCTGCGTCACCTGCTGTGCCCGGCGTCCGTGGCGGTCGTGGGGGCGAGCCGCCGGACCGGGTCCGTCGGCGGCGCGATCCTTCGCAACCTTCTCACCGGCGGATTCGACGGACCGGCCTACGCGGTCAACCCGAGGGCGGGGCGGGAGCCGGTGGGCGGCGTGTGCTTTCCCTCGGTGTCCGCGCTGCCCGAGAGCCCCGACCTCGTGGTGATCGCGGTGCCGCCGGAGGCGGTCGCCGAGGTCGCCGGAGAATGCGGGCGCCGCGGCGTGCGCTCGCTCGTGGTGATCACCTCCGGCGTGGACGGGCGTGCGTTGCTCGGGATCTGTCACCGGTACGGGATGCGGCTGGTCGGACCCAACTGTTTCGGCATCGCCAACACCGCCGTACGGCTCGAGGCGACGTTCGCCGCCCGTCCGGCCCGCGCCGGCGGCGCCGGGGTCGTCGTTCAGTCGGGTGGCCTCGGCATCGCCCTGCGCGACCACCTGTCGCGCCTGGACATCGGCGTATCGACCTTCGTCTCGACCGGCGACAAGTACGACGTCAGCAGCAACGACCTGCTGCTGTGGTGGGAGTCCGACCCCGCCACCCGGCTCGGCGTCCTGTACCTGGAGTCCTTCGGCAACCCGCGCAAGTTCTCCCGGACCGCCCGGCGCCTCGGCCGCCGGATGCCGCTGCTCACCGACGTCGCGGGACGCTCCGCGGCCGGCCACCGGGCGGCCGCCTCCCACACCGCCGCGGC
>NZ_JBHLZP010000842.1:296-2661 GCF_042429965.1 Actinoallomurus acaciae | reverse complement strand
TGGCCGGACGGCTGGACGTCGAGAAACGCCTCGAACGCCGGGCGCGCTCGTACCGCCCGCGCAAGGGCGTGCCGGTGCCGCCGCCCCGCGTGACCATGATCGACGACGCCTCCGCGACCGCGACGGTGCTGGAGGTGCGCGCACACGACCGGCCGGGCCTGCTGTGGCGCGTCGGGCGCGTGCTCGGCTCCTTCGACCTGCACGTGCGGGCGGCGCGGGTCGAGACGCTCGGCGCCGAGGCCGTCGACGTCTTCTACGTGGTCGACGCCGAGGGGCGCCCGGTCACCGACGAGGACCTGCGCGCGTCGGTCCGCGCGGGCGTGCTCGACGTCGTGCGCTGAGCCCCTTCGCGAGCCCCCGGTCCCCGAGGCCGGTGTCCTGGCCCAGACCGGTCAATGAAGATCGCGGAAACCTCTGTCGTGATCATTGACCGGGCCCGTGGGCGGCGATGACGCTTCTTGGGTTCACGATGCCCTGGGAGGCTCCTGTGCGAAGATCTTCGCTTGCCCGTGCCGCCGTGCTGGCAGGTGTGGCGGCCGCCGCCGGTCTGACGACGGTACCGGCCGCGACCGCGGCGACGACGACGGTCGTCGACCGAGGCCACGACCACGCGATCACGTTCCGCGCCGACCGGGCGGGTGAGGCGCTCGTCGACGTGACGGCCGCCGCGCCCGGGGTCTCCTGGGCGTCCGAGGGACACGAGTCGGCGGTGCTGTCGCTCTACGTCGACGGCCGGTACGCCACCGACGACGTGGTGCCGGCCGCGTTCCCGATCACCCGGGAGTTTGCGCTCGGGCACGTCCGGCCGGGCCGGCACCGGCTGACGCTGCGGTTCGCCGCGGACCGCTCCCGCGGCACGCGGGTCGACGTCTCGCGCACCACCGTCCGCGTGGTGAGCCGCGGGCAGGACTACCGGGACCTCGCGCACGCGCCGATCCTCTACGGCCGGAACGGGGCCGACTCGGGCGGGCCGTTCCAGAACTCCTTCACCGACACGCCGCTCGTCGCCTGGCACGAGGACGTGCCCGCGACCGTCCCGGGACACCGGCTGCTGACGTACTCCTACGTCTGGAGCAACGAGGACGGCGGCACGTCGACGCCGCAGCTCATGGCCCGCTGGGGCCGGACGACCGACATCGAGTGGATCTACCAGGTCGAGGTCGACGCCCACGGCCGCCGCGTGCCGGGCACCGCCGTGATCCAGGCGCCGAACCACGTGACGCAGCCGTTCGGCGGGACGTACGAGGGCGACCACCCGCTGATGCAGACGTGCACGCTCAACAACAACATCTGCGACACGGTCGATGACCCGATGCGGTTCTTCCTGTCCACGTCCGAGTCGCTGAACGCGACCACCGAGGCCCGCGAGCAGGTCATGGACCGCAACCCGTGGACGTACTGGGTCTCGGACGCGGAGTCGCGCCGCGAGGGCAAGGTGGAGGCGGACCCGCCGACCTCCTCCACCACGTCGATCGCCGACCCGCGCGACTATCTCTACCTGGTCGTCCGCAAGGCGACGGCGAACCCGCCGAACGGCGCCACCGACTGGGTCGGCCTGTCCGTCGGGGTACGGCTCAAGAACGATCCGACGGTGTACCGCTCGGACCACCTGTTCCCGGACCGCTCGATCCAGCGGGACCTGCCGGCGGCCACGACCGTGCAGCTCCCGCCCGGCACGACACCGGCCGACATCGCGGAGATCACCGCGATCCGGGTGCCGACCTCCAGCGCCGACCCGGGTTCGACGATCGAGGTGCAGGCGATCAACCGGGCGTTCTTCCTCGGCCGCGACGACGAGCCGCAGCGGTCGTTCCTGTCCGGCGCGACCCCGGCCACGCTGACCGAGGCCGCGCCGACCGCGGTCCTCTACCGCGGCTGAGCCACTCCGACCGGACCGGCACGACGGTTCCGCCCGCTCGGCGTGGCCCGCACGCCGGACGTGCTCGGAACCGTCGCCGCCCGGCGAGAACGGAGCCCCGGCGGCACGATCACCGCGTCGCCGGGGCCCGCCTCTCGCGGGGTGGTGAGATCCCGGAGCTGCCGGGCATGGCCTTTCACGCGATCGTGAAAGAGGGCCCCGACGACGTACGGCCCGCGCACCGCTCCGCGTCCCGGCACCTGCCCGTACGAGCGACCGGGAGAGCACCCAGGCGTCGCCGTGCGGCGGGTGGACGAGCGGGAGCGACACGGCCACTCCAACCCCGGCCGATCGGGGCGTCCGCGTTGTCGTTCTGGCCGTCTGTGGCCGGGTTTGGGCCGTACGGGTCGTGGTGCTGCGGATCGAGGTCGAGCGGTGTCCGATCCCGGCCGATCGGGGCGTCCGCGTTGTCGTTCTGGTCGCTCGCGGCCGGGTCTGGGCCGTACG
>NZ_JBHLZP010000842.1:0-256 GCF_042429965.1 Actinoallomurus acaciae | reverse complement strand
GGGGCGTCCGCGTTGTCGTTCTGGTCGCTCGCGGCCGGGTCTGGGCCGTACGGGTCGTGGCGTTGGGGACCGAGGTCGAGCGGTGTCCGATCCCGGCCGACCGGGGCGCCCGCGTCGTCGTTCTGGTCGCTCGCGGCCGGGTCTGGGCCGTACGGGTCGTGGCGCTGGGGACCGAGGTTCAGCGGTGTCCGATCCCGGCCGATCGGGGCGTCCGCGTTGTCGTTCTGGTCGCTCGCGGCCGGGTCTGGGCCGTACG
>NZ_JBHLZP010000841.1:0-2365 GCF_042429965.1 Actinoallomurus acaciae | reverse complement strand
GCGGTGGAAACCGGCCAGCTCCGCGGGCAGGTCGAGCGGGCCGAGCACGGGGGTGGCACCGATGCTGAGCCGCCCGCGCAGCACGCCGGCGAGCTGGTCGAGGTCGGCGCGGGCGCCCTGGACCTCGGCGAGCACCGCGCGAGCGCGGGCGAGCAGAAGCTCACCGGCGTGGGTCAGGGCGACGCGGCGGGTGGTGCGCTCGAACAGCGTGGTGCCGAGCTCGCGCTCCAGGTTGCGGATCTGCGCGGACACGGCGGGCTGGGCGATGAGCAGGTGTTCGGCCGCTCGGCTGAACCCGCCGAGACGGGCGACGGCCTCGAAGTACGTCAGTTGCCGCAGCTCCATTCGATCCATAGTAATCCGCTATGAGTGCGAGAGCAGGTGCGTCTTGGACTTATCAGTCGGCGGGCCACATGGTGGGATCCATGGAGCAACGACACCTCGGCGCACTGACGACATCGGCGCTCGGCCTGGGCTGCATGGGCCTGTCCCAGGGCTACGGCCCGGCCGACGACGAGCGATCCATCCAGGTCATCCGGAGGGCGCTGGAGCTCGGCGTACGGATGGTGGACACGGCGATGAGCTACGGCCAGGGCCACAACGAACGCCTCATCGCCCGCGCGATCGCCGGCCGGCGGGACGAGGTCGTGCTGGCCACGAAGTTCGGCATCGTCCGCGGCCCGGACGGAGTGCGCGTCGACGCCCGGCCCGAGCGCGTGCGCGCCGACTGCGAGGCGTCGCTGGCCCGGCTGGGCACGGACGTCATCGACCTGTACTACCTGCACCGCGCCGACCCCCGGGTGCCGATCGGCGCGACCGTCGCCGCGATGGCCGAACTCGTCCAGGAGGGCAAGGTCCGCCACCTCGGCGTGTCCGAGGTGACGGCGGACCAGCTCGAGCAGGCCGCCGCGGTCCATCCGATCGCCGCGGTGCAGCTCGAGTGGTCACTGCTCTGGCGCCGGCCCGAGGCCGACGTCGTACCGGCCGCCCGCCGGCACGGCGTCGGCGTGGTGCCCTACAGCCCGCTCGGCCGCGGGCTCCTCACCGGCTCTCTCACCGAGGCCGACATCCGGCTCAGCGACTTCCGTCGCGCCGATCCCCGCTTCCAGGGCGACAACCTGGCGGCGAACCGGCGGCAGGTCGCCGCCCTGCGCCGGTTCGCCGACCGGCGCGAGATCTCCACGGGGCGGCTCGCCCTGGCGTGGCTGCTCGCCCAGGGCCCCGACGTCGTCCCGATCCCCGGCACCCGGTCACCGGAGCGGCTCGCCGACAACGCCCGCGCCGCCGAGATCCACCTCGGCCCGGCGGACCTGCGAGAACTCGACGAACTGCTGCGCGACGGCGACTGGGCCGGAGACCGAAGGTCGTTCGCCGTCCCGGTCACCGCCCGCCGCGCCGGGGAGTGAGTCTCGGGGCCGGTGTCAGTGCGGCGAGGTGGGGGCGTTACGGGCGGTCTCCACCTTCACGAGCATGAGCCTGAGCAACCCGTCCAGCGTCTCCTGCGCGGCGGGGTCCAGCGCGGCGATCATGTCGCTCTCGACCACCGCGCGCACCTTCATCGCGGCCAGCCACTTCGCGTGGCCGGCCGCGGTGAGCTCCACCTCGACCCGGCGCCGGTCGCCGGCGCCGCGCAGCCGCCGTACCAGTCCGGCCTGTTCCAGCGTGTCCAGCCGCCCGGTCGTGCCGGCGGGAGAGAGCAGCAGCTCCCGCGCCAGCTCCGAGGGCGTCATCGACGCTCCGTGCGAGGCCAGCCGGTGCAGGGTCTCGAACTCGAACTCCTGCAGCCCGACCTGGGCCAGCGCGCGGTCCTTGGCCTGGTGGACGTGCTTCACCAGGAACTGCATCCGGGTGACGATCGCCTCGGTGCGCTCGTCGTAGGGCGCCTTGCCGTGCCAGCGGGCCAGGTGGTGATCGACGGAGTCCTCCATACGGTCAGTATGCTACGCCGACAAATCTTTCGTTGACGAACCATATGCCAGCGAAATACCGTTCGGGACATGCGTCGACTGATCTTCGGCCGGACCAACGCCGCCCTGGCCACCGCGCTCATCCCCACGACCCTGACGCTCGCAGTCGTACGGGCCACCGGTTCGGCCGCCGCGCTCGGCGTCGTGCTGGCCTGCGAACTGGTCCCGATGCTGTTGCTGCTGCCGGTCGCCGGGGTGGTCGCCGATCGGTTCCCGGCCCAGCGGGTGGTGTTCGCCGCCGACCTGCTGCGGGGCGCCGCGCAGGCCGCGATCGGCGTGGAACTGCTGCGCGGCCCGGTCCGGATTCCGGAGCTGGCCGCCCTCTCGGCCGTCACCGGCGCCGGAGTGGCGTTCGGCACCCCGGCCGTGCGGCGTCTGGTCGCGGGCGTCGTCGACGG
>NZ_JBHLZP010000840.1:0-2742 GCF_042429965.1 Actinoallomurus acaciae | reverse complement strand
ACCGGTCACGTGGTATTACATCTCTGGCCGGTTGAGAAGCAAGCGATCCGGCCTCCAACTTCGCCGGGGCGGTCCAACCCTTGGCGGTCCGGCTACTACGAGCGCATCGAGCTCCCCGACCTTCAACGGCGCGGCCGGTGTCGTCCAGAGCATCGATCGCCTTACCGATCCCGGCCTGGACGCGTGGTCGCTGAACGCCCGCCACAGTTATCCGCAGCGGGCCGGACAGCGGTCCGCCGCGACGGTACGGACGGTGATGCGGCATTACCTGGCCCGCCCCGACCTGGACAAGATCCGGTACGTCGCCGCGGTGCACCACTCGGTGTGGCTGCACGACGCCATCACCACCGAGATGAGACGGGGCTGCACGAGCGAATCGAGGAGTCCACCAGCAGGTACACCGAACTGGCGGAAGAGCTGCTGGCCGTCCAGGAGCTGTATGACCAGGCCGACACGGTGCTGTACGACCTGGGAATCATCGAGAAGGAGGCAGAAGATGCGTAGGCCAAACCTCGTCATCGGACTGAGATACGTCATCCGAGGAATCAACGACCGGCCCGAGACCGCCCACATCGAGTGCGTGTACGAAGGACAGCACGACGGCGTGCTCACCCTCGCGGACGGGTCCACCTACCACGGCGACCGAGGAACGCTGCGGTTCAGGGTGAGCGACGGTAAGGCCACCCGGATCGTCCTGCTCGGCAACGGAGTCGACGTGATCGAGACGACCCAGACCCGCATCGAGCGGGAACGGCAGGAAGCCGAACACGCCGCCCGTGTCGCAGCCGCCCGCGCCGAGGCACGCCAGTTCCTGGCCGGATTGGGGATCACCGACGTGTACACGCCCGCCGACCGGCACAGCGGCTGGACCATCGGCCAGCGCTACGTGAGCGTGCTGGAAGCCAGCGAGAACGCCGACGAGCTGACCGTCAACGGGCTGACCATCGGCCAGCTGCGCGCCATCGCGGAACGAACACCATGAGCCACGACAACCCAACACCTGAGTATCCGGCGGCCGACAGGCCGCTTTTTTGGTGGGGCGATCGACTGTGCACCTACGGCGCTTACCTGCGGATCGGCGATGATCTCTCCACCCTGGGGCACGTCCGCCGGATCGTCGCGTTCGAACCCTACGACCCAGCCAGGATCGGGCTGGAGCCCGAGGACGGCTGGCGGATCGCCCACGCCGCCGACGGATGGGCCGTCACGATCGAACCCCGCATCCCGTACGAAGTGCTGCCGCACCCCGGTGAGGCGGTGCCGGAAAAGATCGATACCTCGGGCACCTGAGGCATCCGCTACACCGATCAGGCCGGGGAGCGCCGGGTCCTGCGGTGCCTGGTCAGCGAGACGATGGCCAGACGGTGGGAAACCGAACTGGAACGGGCAACCGGCGGAGAGCACCGCGACGTGCAGGCGTTCGACCGGCTCAAGGAACTGGCCGAACGCCTGCCCATCGGCGCCAAGGTCATCCACCGCAGCACGCCGGACCTGGGGATCGGCGAGGTGACTGGAGGCCACCGGGTCACCGAGCACTACGGACCCGACGACACCTACACCGGCGACCAGGTCACCGTGTACTTCCCCGGTCACGGGGAATCCGCGTGGGTCGCCTACTACATCGGCCGGGCGGACGGCGAGCACGAGGAACCCGGCCCGAAACGCTAAACGCCAGCGAAGCTGACGAACATGCGTCCTCCAGGGGTTTTGGTGTCCCCGGGAGGAACCCGCCTCGGGTCGCCGGCTTGCTCACTCCCGGCGGGTTTTCCAATGCACGCAAAGTGCGTGCCTGCGGTGTCGATCCGTCGGCGTACGATCCTTGCGATATGTCGGGCACAGGAACGACGGAGTGACGTAAGTGAGTGATCCGAAGATTTTGGAAACAGGTGCATTGTTTGACCATTTCTTCCTCCTCGCACGGGTTTTGAGGAGAATTTCCCTTGTCTGTGCACCTGGAGACGAGGCCGTCGGCTATCTTTGGTGTTGCAAATGCGGCTTCGTGACGAGGAAGGGGAACGAGCCCGACCATGAGCATGACGAAGGGTTAGGTCAACCATGGCCGGTCGCGGTTTGGAGGAAGCGATCGGCCGAGGAAGCGTATTCATCGCTCTAATTCACGTTTCTCTCGTGGTGGTGGAGACGGCACTTGGAGTGCTGGCCAACTGGAGGACCGGAAATGAAGTGGAGATCCGCATCAGGTTGATCGGATTCAGGCTTCACCTACCGGAGCGTGGATCGCACGACGGCGGAGATGACGCCGACGCGGAGCAGGGCAGGGCAGGGCAGGGCAGGGGAAGAATACGGATCGTGCCGCAGTCGGCGATCTGGAGATGGCCGTTTCCCCGGAGGAAATAACGAACGACTGTGCTGTTGCTGCCCAAGAGTGACCGGATGTGACTTTCTCTCTCCAAAGTCGCACCTAAAAGGGCTCAGGAGGTCCCCCGCAGAACTGCGGGGGACCCTTCGTTTCATGCGAACAGCTTCGCCGGGACCGACGGAGCCCCCGACGCCGCTCGGCGTTGAGGGCTCCGCTCAGTCTTGGATCTCCGTCCATACGGTCGCCGACCGCTCGACGCGGCCGGACACGACCGGCCGGACCGCATCGGAACGGGGCGTCGGTACGGGTTCTCGGCCCCGCGTCTTCGCTCGCGTCAGCGCGGCGCGGGCCTAGATCGTTGATGGGTTATTGCTGAACCAGGCGCGGGCATGGCGAAGGGCGTCCACGATCGGTGTGTGACGACT
>NZ_JBHLZP010000839.1:0-2381 GCF_042429965.1 Actinoallomurus acaciae | reverse complement strand
TCAAGGATCTTACCGCTGTTGAGATCCAGTTCGATGTAACCCACTCGTGCACCCAACTGATCTTCAGCATCTTTTACTTTCACCAGCGTTTCTGGGTGAGCAAAAACAGGAAGGCAAAATGCCGCAAAAAAGGGAATAAGGGCGACACGAAAATGTTGAATACTCATACTCTTCCTTTTTCAATATTATTGAAGCATTTACCAGGGTTATTGTCTCATGAGCGGATACATATTTGAATGTATTTAGAAAAATAAACAAATAGGGGTTCCGCGCACATTTCCCCGAAAAGTGCCACCTGACGTCTAAGAAACCATTATTATCATGACATTAACCTATAAAAATAGGCGTATCACGAGGCCCTTTCGTCTTCAAGAATTTTATAAACCGTGGAGCGGGCAATACTGAGCTGATGAGCAATTTCCGTTGCACCAGTGCCCTTCTGATGAAGCGTCAGCACGACGTTCCTGTCCACGGTACGCCTGCGGCCAAATTTGATTCCTTTCAGCTTTGCTTCCTGTCGGCCCTCATTCGTGCGTTCTAGGATCCTCCGGCGTTCAGCCTGTGCCACAGCCGACAGGATGGTGACCACCATTTGCCCCATATCACCGTCGGTACTGATCCCGTCATCAATGAACCGGACTGCCACGCCCTGAGCGTCAAATTCCTTTATCAGTTGGATCATATCGGCAGTGTCGCGGCCAAGACGGTCGAGCTTCTTAACCAGAATGACATCACCTTCCTCCACCTTCATCCTCAGCAAATCCAGCCCTTCCCGGTCTGTTGAACTGCCGGATGCCTTATCGGTAAATATACGGTTTGCTTTCACACCTGCGTCTTTGAGTGCTCTGACCTGAAGATCAAGAGACTGCTGACTGGTTGAGACCCGAGCGTAACCAAAAAGTCGCATAAAAATGTACCTTAAATCGAATATCGGACAACTCATGTCTATTATTACAAATTTACGATTTAATAGACATATTAATGTAACAGTTTTACGATGTCCGATAATTTATAACATTTCGTACGGTTGGAAAAATGTTACTAAATGCCCGTCAGGCAGGGAGGCCGATATGCCCGTTGACTTTCTGACCACTGAGCAGACTGAAAGCTATGGCAGATTCACCGGTGAACCGGATGAGCTTCAGCTGGCACGATATTTTCACCTTGATGAAGCAGACAAGGAATTTATCGGAAAAAGCAGAGGTGATCACAACCGTCTGGGCATTGCCCTGCAAATTGGATGTGTCCGTTTTCTGGGCACCTTCCTCACCGATATGAATCATATTCCTTCCGGCGTCCGGCATTTTACCGCCAGACAGCTCGGGATTCGTGATATCACCGTTCTTGCAGAATACGGTCAGAGGGAAAATACCCGCCGTGAGCATGCAGCGCTGATACGTCAGCACTATCAGTATCGTGAATTTGCCTGGCCCTGGACATTTCGCCTTACCCGTCTTTTATATACCCGGAGCTGGATAAGCAACGAACGTCCTGGCCTGCTTTTCGATCTGGCGACAGGGTGGCTTATGCAACATCGTATTATTCTCCCCGGAGCCACTACGCTGACCCGGTTGATTTCAGAGGTAAGGGAAAAGGCGACGTTGCGCCTGTGGAACAAACTGGCACTGATACCGTCAGCCGAACAGCGTTCACAGCTGGAGATGCTGCTGGGGCCAACTGATTGCAGCCGCCTGTCTTTACTGGAATCACTGAAAAAGGGCCCTGTGACCATCAGTGGTCCGGCGTTTAATGAAGCAATTGAACGCTGGAAAACTCTGAACGATTTTGGCCTGCATGCTGAAAACCTGAGTACACTCCCGGCTGTGCGCCTGAAAAATCTCGCACGTTATGCTGGTATGACTTCGGTGTTCAATATTGCCAGGATGTCACCGCAGAAAAGGATGGCGGTTCTGGTTGCCTTTGTCCTTGCATGGGAAACGCTGGCGCTGGATGATGCATTGGACGTTCTGGACGCCATGCTGGCCGTTATCATCCGTGACGCCAGAAAGATTGGGCAGAAAAAACGGCTCCGCTCGCTGAAGGATCTGGATAAATCTGCATTGGCGCTCGCCAGCGCATGTTCGTACCTGCTGAAAGAAGAAACACCGGACGAATCGATTCGTGCTGAGGTGTTCAGCTACATCCCAAGGCAAAAGCTGGCTGAAATCATCACGCTTGTCCGTGAAATTGCCCGGCCCTCAGACGATAATTTTCATGAAGAAATGGTGGAGCAGTACGGGCGCGTTCGTCGTTTCCTGCCCCATCTGCTGAATACCGTTAAATTTTCATCCGCACCTGCCGGGGTTACCACTCTGAATGCCTGTGACTACCTCAGCCGGGAGTTCAGCTCACGGCGGCAGTTTTTTGACGACGCACCAACG
>NZ_JBHLZP010000838.1:0-2382 GCF_042429965.1 Actinoallomurus acaciae | reverse complement strand
GCGGGGAGTGTCCCGGGCGGGGAGTGTCCCGGGCGGGGAGTGTCCCGGGCGGGGAGTGTCCCGGGCGGGGAGTGTCTGGGAGGGCGAGTGTCTGGGAGGGCGGGGAGTGTTCCGGACGGCGGGACTTCGGAACAGGCCCTAAGGCCGTTGCCGGGCGGCCCGTCGCATCTGGTCGAGGTAGACGGCGGCGATGAGAACGACGCCGACCGCGACCTGCTGCCAGAACGCCTGGACGCCGAGGACGACGAACCCGTTCTGCAGCACGGTCGGGATGAAGACGCCGATGACCGTGCCGATCATGGTTCCGCGGCCGCCGAACAGGCTCGTGCCGCCGATGACCACGGCCGCGATGGTGGACAGGTTGTCGGTCGCGTGACCGCCGAGGGTCGTGGTGGCGAACCGCGCCAGCGACAGGTATCCGGCCAGGCCGGCCAGCAGGCCCGCGACCGCGTACACCTTGATCAGGTGGCGGGCGGACGCGACACCGGTACGGCGCAGCGCCTCGGCGTTCGAGCCGGCCGCGTACGTGTAGCGGCCGAACCTCGTCTGCGACAGGACGATGCCGCCCGCGATGGCCACGGCCAGGGCGATGACGACCAGCCACGGCACGCCGGCCACCTTGCCGGAGCCGACGCTGAGCACCAGGTTGAACGGCACGTCGCGCACGTCCACGCCGTTGGTGATGAGCAGCGCGGCGCCCTGCGAGGCGCCCATGGTGCCGAGCGTGACGATGAGCGCGGGGATGCGCGCCTTGGCGACCAGCACCCCGTTGATCAGGCC
This sequence comes from Actinoallomurus acaciae, assembly GCF_042429965.1. Lineage (NCBI taxonomy): Bacteria > Bacillati > Actinomycetota > Actinomycetes > Streptosporangiales > Thermomonosporaceae > Actinoallomurus > Actinoallomurus acaciae. The sequence continues at coordinate 1,602 of NZ_JBHLZP010000838.1, read as the reverse complement.
CCACGCCAGGCCGGACACCAGTCCGGCGGCCAGGCCGAGGAGCAGCACGCCGACCGACTGACCGCCGAGCGCGGCCATGATCTTGGCGGAGATGACGCCCGCGAAGACGAGCACGCCGCTCACGGACAGGTCGATCCCGGCGGTGAGGATGACGTACGTCCCGCCGACCGCGAGGACGAGCAGCACCGACGCGTCCGAGGCGATGTTGACGATGTTCGCCGTGGTCGGGAACGCGTGCGGGCGCAGGATCGAGAAGACCGCGCACAGGATCACCAGCGCGCCGAAGATGCGCACGGTCTCGCCGCGGCGCAGGCGGTCGCCGACCGCACGCCAGGCCGGCACCGACGCCGGCTCCTGCGTCGTGGTGCTGGAGTCGACGGTCGTCATGCGGCACGCTCCTCTGTGGTTCCGCTGGTCATCGCCGCGACGAGGTCGTCGACGGTGGCGTCGGCGGCGGTGAACCGCGCCACCCGGGCGCCGAGCCGCAGCACCTCGACCCGATCCGCGACCTCCAGTACCTGCGGCATGTTGTGGCTGATCAGCACGACCGCGATCCCCTCGTCGCGGACCCGGCGGACCAGCTGGAGAACCTGTTCGGTCTGGACGACGCCGAGCGCCGCGGTCGGTTCGTCCATGAAGATCACGCGGCTGGCCCACATCGCGGCCCTCGCCACCGCGACGCTCTGCCGCTGCCCGCCGGACAGCGCGGCGACCGGCGCGGCGGCGTCCTTCAGCCGTACGCCGAGCCGCGCCATCTCGTTCGCGGTGTCGCGGGCCATCGCGCGCTTGTCGAGGAAGCCGAGGCGGCCGAGCAGCCCCGACCGGAAGATCTCGCGGCCGAGGAAGAGGTTGGCCGCCGGGTCCAGGTCGGCGGCGAGCGCCAGATCCTGGTAGACGGTCTCGATGCCGTGGTCGCGCGCGGCGTGCGGGCTGGGCATCGTGACCGGGCTGCCGTCGACCAGGATCTGGCCCGCGTCCGGCTGGTCGGCACCGGACAAGATCTTGACCAGCGTGCTCTTGCCCGCGCCGTTGTCGCCGATCAGGGCCACGATCTCGCCCGCGTGCACCGCGAAGTCGGCGCCGCGCAGCGCGTGGACCTGCCCGAAGCTCCTCTGGATGCCACGGGCCTCAAGCAGCGGCTCAGTCATGAACTCTCCTTGCCATGTCTGGGGGTGAACCCGGTCGTCAGGACTCAGGCCGGGGGACCGGGCCGACCGGACCGGTGATGGCGGTGCGCACTCCCGCCGCTTGACCGGCCAGCAGAGCCGCGCCCCGTGCGCCCGCCTGCACCGCCGTACTTCGCCGGGCGTTGCCGAAGGCCCGGCGGCGCAGCTCGACCATCGCCTCGCTGTGCGCCCATCCGCCGGTCATCACCACCTGGCCGTACGCGCCCGCCGCGGCCGACATGATCTGCTGCAGGCGCTCCAGCTCGGCGGTCGCCTCATCCAGCGCCGCCCGCCAGACGGCGGCCGGCGTTCCCTCGCGCCCGGCGCCGGAGACGGTCGCGGTGCCGTCGTCGGCGAGTCGTGCGCGCAGCGGCCCCGGCTCCGTCTCCAGGGCCGTGCGGTCCAGCTCCGGCAGGTCGTCGCGCTCCCGGCCGAG
>NZ_JBHLZP010000837.1:0-2383 GCF_042429965.1 Actinoallomurus acaciae | reverse complement strand
TGCCAGCGGCTGTCCTCCGTCGCCGGCATCGCCCAGCTCGTCGCGGCCCGGCCCGCCTTCGACGGGGGCTGGGAGCTGCACGTCGTACGGCACGGCCGGCTCGCCGCCGCGGGAACGGTCCCGCCGCACGCCCATCCGATGCCCTACGTCGAGGCGCTCGTCGCCACGGCCGAGACCGTACGGCCCGGTCCGGGCGCCGCGCCACGCGCCTCGGCGGAGGAGATGGAGTGCGTCCTGCGCTGGCTCGAGTCCCCCGGCGTGCGCCTGGTCGAGGTGGACGGCACGTGGAGCTGCCCGGCCCACGGCGCCGAGAGCGTGCGCCGCTGGATCGATGACGCGTATCGCGACACCGATTCCCGTATGGTTGAGCGCGCCGGACGGCCGATGCGTTAGGAGTGGGAGTGGCGCTGCCGCTGTACGACAACCAGCCGACACGGCGCGCGCCGCTCGTCACCTACCTCCTCATCGCGGTCAACGTCGTCGTCTTCCTGATCTCGCCGGTCGCCTCGATCGGCCACCGCGACGAGACCCGCCTCCAGCGCAACTGCGAGCAGACGACGTTCCTGCTCAAGTACGGCGCGATACCCAAGGAGATGATCGAGGACCGGCAGGCGCCGATGCCCGAGGAGGTCGCCTCGGCCTGTCACCCCGCGCCGTTCCACAAGCGACCGTGGCTGTCCGCCCTGTCGTCGATGTTCCTGCACGGCGGCGTCACCCACATCCTCGGCAACATGGTCTACCTGTTCATCTTCGGCGCCGCCACCGAGGACCGGCTGGGCCGGCTGCGGTTCCTCCTGTTCTACCTGTTCGTGGGCTACGTCGCGGCGTACGGCTTCGCCGTGACCTACCCCGGCTCGATGACCCCCCTCGTGGGCGCCTCGGGGGCGATCGCCGGCGTGCTCGGCTCCCACCTGGTGCTCTATCCGCGCTCGAGGACGATCGCGCTGGTCCTGTCGTTCCTGCCGTTCCGGCTGCCCTCCTGGACGCTGCTGGTGCAGTTCTTCGTGTTCCAGTGGTTCAGCCTCGGCGACCAGAGCCAGACCGCCTACGTCGCGCACATCTACGGGTTCGTCGCGGGGATGATCTGCGGCCTGCTCGTACGGCGCGGCGGCTTCGCCCGCAAGTCGGCGGCCCTCACCTGGCAGTGACACCGCTCTACTAGGCTTTCGCCACGGCCGGCTCGACCTATCGCAGGAGGACCTCGTGATCACCGCCATCGTGCTCATCAAGGCCGACGTCTCGCGCATCCCCGAGGTCGCCGAGACCATCGCCGGGCTCGAAGGGGTCAGCGAGGTCTACTCGGTGACGGGCGAGTTCGACCTGGTCGCCCTGGTGCGGGTCCGCCAGTACGAGCAGATCGCCAATGTCATCCCGGGCCGCCTCAACAAGGTCGACGGCGTCACCCACACCGAGACCCACATCGCCTTCCGTACCTACTCCCAGCACGACCTGGAGGCCGCCTTCGCGCTCGGCCTCCCCGACGCCGACTGAGGCCTCCCCCGGCGGCCGGCCGTGACCGCCGAGGGCGCCGCACCGGCGAGCCTCACGATCAGGTCAGGCGCCGTTCCGCCGCCTCGACGGTCTGCTCCAGCAGGACGGCGATGGTCATCGGGCCGACGCCGCCCGGCACCGGCGTGATGAGGCTCGCGCGGGCGCTCGCCGTCTCGAAGTCGACGTCGCCGACATTGCCCTCGTTGTAGCCGGCGTCGATGACGACCGCTCCGGGCTTGACGTCCTCCCCCCGGATGAACCCCGGCCGGCCCACGGCCGCCACGACGACGTCCGCCTCTCGCACGAGCGCCGCCACGTCGGCCGTACGCGAGTGGCAGTAGGTGACCGTCGCGTCGCGGCCGAGCAGCAGCATCCCGGCCGGCCTGCCCAGGATGGCGCTCCGGCCGACCACGACCGCGTGCCGGCCCGCGAGGTCGACCTCGTACTCCTCCAGCAGCCGCATGATGCCGCCGGGCGTGCAGGACACGAAGCCCGGCAGGCCGAAGCTCATCGCGGCGAAGGATCGCATGGTGACGCCGTCGACGTCCTTGGCCGGGCCGATCGCCTCGAACGCGGCCCGCTCGTCGATGTGCGGCCCGGCCGGATGCTGCAGGAGGATGCCGTCCACGCCCGGGTCCTCCGACAGGGCGGTGAGGGTGTCGATGAGCTCCGCCGTCGTGGTGGAGGCCGGCAGCGGGACGTGACGCGAGGTGATGCCGGCCGACCCGCACCGGTTGCGCTTCATGCGGACGTAGGTCACGGACGCGGGGTCCTCGCCGACCAGCACGGTCGCCAGGCACGGAGCCGTGCCGCGCCGCCGGGTGACGGCGGCGGCGCGTGCGGTGGTGCGCTCGATGATGCGGCGGGCCGGCCCGGCGCCGTCCATGAGCCG
>NZ_JBHLZP010000836.1:0-2401 GCF_042429965.1 Actinoallomurus acaciae | reverse complement strand
CGGCGGCATCGCCGACGGCCGCGGCGTGGCCGCGGCGCTGGCCCTGGTCGCGGCCGGGGCGCTCCTCGGCACCCGGTTCCAGGCCACCGCCGAGGCACTGGTCGATCCCTCGATCACCAAGGCGATCGTCGAGAGCGGCGCGGAGGACACCGAGCGCAGCAAAGTGCTGGACATCGTCCGCGGCTCCCGGTGGCCCGCCAAGTACACCGCCCGCACCCTCGGCCATCCCTATCTCGACCGATGGCGCGGCCGGGAGGCCGAACTCGCCGCCGACGCCTCCGCGAAGCGCGACTACCAGGACGACGTGGCACGTGGCGCCGTCACCCCACTGCCGGTCTGGGCCGGCGAGGCCGTCGACCTCATCACCGACCTGCCCTCCGCGGCCGACCTCGTGACCACCCTGGCCGAACAGGCCGAACAGGCCCTGGCCCGGGCCGGCCGGCACTGACCCAGGGCCGGCCCCGAAGCCCTCTTCCGTAGCGCGATGTCCAGGCGGAAGAGGGAGTCGGCCTGACCTCGGCCGACAACGTCGGCGAAGCGCCCCGCGACAGGACGGCGGGGCGTTGAGCCAGACCCCACGACGACGCGCCGCCTGACGAAAGGGAGCCGCCCCCCAGTCGACGACAACGCCAGCAAGACACCCCACAGCGGGACGGTGGGGCATTGAGCCGAGCCCCACGGCCACGCACCGCCGCACGGAACAGAAACCCGGTCGGCGGCCGACGGCGACACAGGCAGGGCTTTGAGCCAGGCCCCACGGCCACGCACCGCCACGCAGAACAGAAACCCGGCCGACAGCCGACGACGGCGCAGGCGGGGCTTTGAGCCGGGTTCTACGGGGGCGTGGTCGCGCCCTTGCGCACCAGGTCCAGCAGGCGGCGGGTCCGGGGGTCTCCCGTGCCGGTCAGGGCGATGCCGTTGGCCAGCGCCAGCAGGTCGGCCGCGGCCACGCCGGGGTGAACCGCCCCGGACCTCCGTGCCCGTTCCAGTAGGGCCTCGGCGGTCGCGCGCATCGACTCGTGCCAGCCGTCGAACAGCTCCGAGCGCCGGCCCGCGCGGTCGTCGGTGAGGGCCAGTGCCAGTTCCCGCTTGGTCGCGACGTGCGCCACGAACGCCTCCAGCCAGGCGAACAGCGCGTCGTCCGGCGGCTCCGCCGTGAGCAGCGCCTCGCCCCGCGCGCACAGCTCCGTCACCTCGTCGGAGTAGACGGCGATGAGCAGTTCCTGACGCGTCGGGAAGTGGCGGTACATCGTGGCGTTGCCGACCCCGGCCCGGCGGGCGACGTCGTCCAGCGGCGCGTCGGCGCCCCGTTCGGCGAAGACCTCCTTGGCGGCGGTCAGCAGCAGGTCGTGGTTGCGCCGGGCGTCGGCCCGGCGGGGCCGGCCCTCCGGCTTGGCGGCCTCACGCGGCGGCATGACCCTCCCTTGCTAAACGGGGCACTCCCCGGTTAGTTTACCGTCAACCCCGAAACGGGGAGTTCCCCGTTTACTCGTGACGAAGGAGAACGACGATGACGGATGTCACCCCCGGACCGGGCGAGGTCCACCGGCGCGTGGTCGCCATGTACGACGAGGTCCTCGCCGGGCGGCTCGACGAGGCGCTCGCGCTGATCGACCCGGACGTGATCGACCACCGCGGCGGGTCCTCCGGCGACCACCACGGCATCGAGGCCTGGCGGCGCAAGTGGGAGGGTTTCGGCGCGGGCGGCGCGTTCCACGACGTCTCGGTGACGATCGAGCAGAACGTCGTGGCCGGCGACACCTCGGTCAACCGTTACACCACCCGTGGCACGCACACGGCCTCCGGGCGGCGCTATGAGGTCCTCGGCATGGACATGGTCCGCGTACGGAACGGCCGCATCGTCGAGCACTGGGCCGTACGCGACTCCGACGCGATCCGCCACCAGCTCGGCCAGGACTCCTGACCCCGGATACGGTTCGAGGCATGAGCCGACCGAAGCGCGAACACGGCGCGATCGGTCACTCGTCCGACGCAGGAGGATTCATGACCGCCTTCGACTCGCTCGTGGGGCTCTCCGTCGGTGACGCGTTCGGGGCGCAGTTCTTCGCCATGGAGAACCGGCCGCTGCTGCTCGACGAGGCCGCGCTGCCGGCTCCGCCCTGGCCCTGGACCGACGACACCGAGATGGCCTGCAACCTCCTCGACGTGCTGCGGCGCCACGGGCAGGTCGAGCGCGACGCGCTCGCGGCGGCGTTCGCCGAGCGGTACGACCCCTACCGCGGTTACGGCCCCGGCACCGTCGTCCTGTTGCGCGCGCTGCGCGACGGCGCCCCCTGGCGGACCGCCACGACCGCGCAGTTCGGCGGGCGTGGATCGATGGGCAACGGCGCGGCGATGCGCGTCGCGCCGCTCGGCGCGTACTACCCCGGCGACCTGGCCC
>NZ_JBHLZP010000835.1:0-2411 GCF_042429965.1 Actinoallomurus acaciae | reverse complement strand
CCGCGGGCCGGCCGACGGTCGCCGCGAGCAGGTCGTCGACGATTCCCACGGTCAGGCCCCCCGTGGCCCCCAACGCGGCGGCGGGGTCGTCCTCCTCGCACAGGCCGGCCACGGTGGGAAACGTGGCCGAGACGTCGTACACGCCGCCGGCGCGGACGGCCGCCGGCGAGGGGCCGCCGGCCACCGGGTTCCAGATACGTGCGAGGAGGGCACCGGCCGTACCGTCCTGCGGCAGGGTGTCCCCGGCGCACAGCCCCGACAGACCGGCGCCCGGGTCGATGTGGGTTTCCATGGGACCTACTTTCACTCGAAGACGGCGGGACGCCGCTCGCGGAGGGCCGCCCGGCCGTCCGCCGCGTCCTCGATGGCGAGGCACACGGTCTGCGGGTCGCGTTCACAGGTCATCGCCTGGTCCAGGGGCATGGTCGCCGCCACTCGCAGGTCGGCCTCGGCCGTCTCGGCGGCGATGGCGTGCGCCCGGTCCGGCTCGACCTCCGGCGCACCGAACCGCGCGGACTCGACGGCGACCCTGATGTCGCAGGTGAGGGCGGTTTCCAGGCCTCCACCCAAGGGCCCGCCGTTCACGGCGGCGATCATCGGCTTCCGCAGGCGACGCGGCGTCTCGGTGGCCAGCCGATCTCCAGCACGGTGCTCTCCATGGGGCTCCTTCGGTCCGGTGTTCGTGTCCTCAAGCAAGGCCTGCCCAGGGTCGTCGTCAACCCGTCGCCGGCGGCCGGGTCACACCTCTTCCGCCGACGAGCGGACGGCGGCTCGATGCGCCTTCTCCAGTTCGTCGTGTGTCGGGGCGGCGCGCCTCGCCGACAGGCTCTCGCGGATCAGGGCGGACGCCGATGCCTGGAACACGGGATGGCCGGGATGACGCGGACGCGCCCACGCGGCCTCCGTGGCGGCGAGGGGGCCGGAGTAGAAGCCACCGGTGGAGCCGTCCACCTCCGAGTCCGTCCGCGCCTCCCGGCGAGCGGGCCACCCATCATGCCGGGGCAGGGACCCCCGCAGTACGGCCGGAACGGGCTCGGAGGTCAGCGCTGACTTGGTTGACGCCCTTCCGGCAGTACGCCGGACGAGGCGTAGCCGTACCCGATCTCGCCGATGGCGAGCAGGCCCTCGCCGAGCTCCGCCTGTGACCGGTCGCGCTTGATCCGGATGCGCGGCAGCGCAGCGGGGAGCGGGACGACCCACACCCGGCCGCGCGGACGCAGGGCGCGTCGTACGGTGCCCATCGTGAACGCGACCCCGTCGACCACCCCGCAGACGTCACCGAACTCCGGGAAGAGGCGGCGCACCCGGTCGAGGAACGTGGCGTCCGCGCGGCGATGGTGCCGGCCGAGACGGCGTGCCGGCCGCTTCCGCTCGGTGTTCGCCCGCCATCGTGGGAGGAGGCGTGAAGCGGTGCAGGTCAGGAAGTACACCAGCGTCAGCGCGGTCACCGCGCCGCCGACGATCGGCACCGACGTGGCGGACGAGGGCCAGCACGCCGGTCACGAAGCTCACGACGGCGACGAGCGGGAGGAGGCCGCAGGCGCCCATCGCGTAGTTCGACGCCCCGGGCACGTTCCTGTCCGTGAACGCGCCGCTGACGGAACGCGCCGCTGACGGCGAGGAACACGATTCCCAGCACGGCGCCGATGCCCACCGAAGTACCTGCCGATCAGCCGGTAGAACGGCGCGGCGCCCAGGCACAGGACGACGAGGGCGCGCATGCTTCACCCGACGTCGTACACGCGCGATGTGTTCTCCCCGGATGTGCGGTGGCCGAGCCGTTTCGCCACCGGCCCGCCCGGCGACTTCGCGGGGACTCCGATGAGCGATGCCTGCCGCGCCCTGCCATCTCGCGCACGCCTGTTCGCCATTTCGCGCGGTGGCCCGTCGACGTCAGCCCGTCGTCCAGAGACGGAGTTTCTCGGGGTTGCGTACGACCCAGATGCGCCTGATCCGGTCGCCCTCGACGTCGAACGCGAACACCGTCACGGTGACGCCGTCCTGGCGAGCCACCAGACCGGGCTGACCGTTGACCGTGCACTCCAGGAACGTCATGGTGGCGGGCCTCCGGCGGGCGATCTCGACCCAGGCGTGCGCGATCTGCTCGCCGCCTTCGATGGGGTCCAGGAACGTCGTGGCGAGGCCGCCGCCGTCGCCGATCGCCGTGGCGTCGGGGTCGAGCAGGCCGATGAGGGCGCCGATGTCCTTGGCCTCCCATGCCTGCTTGAACTCCCTGACGATGCCGGCGCGCCGGGCTGCCGGGGTCGCGGAAGGCCGCGCGACCCGGACGCGGCGGCGGGCCGAGGAGGCCAGCTGGCGGCATGCCGCCGGGGTACGGCCGACGATCTCGGCCACTTCGGCGAAGGGGTAGCGGAAGACGTCGTGGAGGATGAACGCGACGCGTTCGGCCG
>NZ_JBHLZP010000834.1:0-2414 GCF_042429965.1 Actinoallomurus acaciae | reverse complement strand
CGCGCTCGCCGCCGACCGCGTGCTGCCGCGGCGCCTGGGCAACCGGAGCCGCTGCGTGCTCGGCGGGGCCGTCGGCACGGCCGCGTCGGCGCTGCTCTGCCTGGACATCTCCGGATGGGGCCTGTTCCTTCTCGGCCTCGGGCTCGGCCTGTTCATCCCCGCCAACAACACCGCGGTCATGGCCGCCGTCCCGCGCCGGCTCTCGGCGACCGCCGGCGGCATGGTGAACATGACCCGCGGCATCGGTACCGCCCTGGGCATCGCCATCGTGACCCTCGTCCTGCACAGCGCCGGGGACGGGGCCCGGATCGCCTTCGCCGCGCTGGCCGCCGTCGCCGTCGTCGCGACCGCGACCGGGCTCGTCGCCCGTACGCCCGGGGAACCCTCGACATGAACGTCGGCTGCGCCTACTTATCCTGCCGTTTAGGGGGACAATGGGAGGCATGGCCCACGATCTTCGGGCGGGTCGAACGTCGGAGGACACCGGCGTCCTCCTCGCCGACACCGTCGCGCGACTCCGTCGCGCCATGCGCCGCGCCGCCCGCGCCGCCGACCCGGGCAATCCGCTCTCGGTCGCCCAGCTCGAGGTGCTGGCGTGCGTGGCGGACGAGCCCGGCATCCGCCCCGGCCGGATCGCGCGCCGGCTCATGCTCGCCGCCAACTCCGTCACCACGCTGGTCAACGCGCTCCATAACCGCGGGCTCGTCGTACGGACGAGCGCCGCCGACGACGCCCGCGCCGTCGCCTTGAGCCCGACTCCGGCGGGACGGCAGGCCGTGGAGAGCTGGAAGGCGACCAACACCGCGATCCTGCGGGCGGCCCTCGGCACGCTGGACGACCGCCACCAGAGCATCCTGGCCGAGGCCCTCCCCGGCCTGCGGCAGCTGACCGAGGCGGTGGACACCCTCGCCGAGGAGCCCGGCACCGCCCGCTCGTGAGCCGGGGCCGGATCAGCCGGTCTGGAAGCCGTACTTGCGCAGGATCGTCCTTGCCGTGGACGAGCTCAGCCAGGACACGAACTCCCTGGCGGCGTCGCCGTGGTCGCTCCGCCGGACGGCGGCGGCGAAATAGGTGGCCGTGACGTTCTGGAGCGCCGGGATGGCGACGCTGCTCGCCGACACGCCCGCCGATCGCATGTCCGTCACGTACACGATGCCGGCGTCCGCGGCCCCGGTGCGGATCCGCGTCAGGACGGTCCGCGCGTCGGCCTCCTCCGACGCCGGCCGTACCCGCACCCCCGCCTTCGCCAGGACCTGTGCGGCGTAGCGGCCCACGGGGACGATCGGGCCGCCCAGCACCACCCGCAGGTCCGGATTCGCGAGGTCGGACAGCCCGTGGATGTGCCGCGGGTTACCTGGCGCGACGGCGATCGTCATCGTCCCGTACGCGAAGGGGCGGCGGTCGGTGACCCTGTCGGCGGCGACGTCCATCGAGGCGCTGTCGGCGGTGGCCAGCACGTCCGCGTGCTCACCGTCGTCGACGTCCCCGGCGGCCTCCTGCGAGCCGACGAACTCGAACTGCACGTGCGTCACGTGCCGGTTCGCCTCCTGGTAGGCGGTGCCGAGCTCGCCGAACGCGTCGGTGAGCGACGACGCCGCAAGGACGTTCAGGGTGAACCGCTCATCTCCGGACGCGATGCCGCATCCGCCCAGGGCCACGGTCATCGCGACAATGGAGGCGAGGCGCGTGAAATACGGCATGGGCGTGATCTTAGGCCGTTGCGGGACAAGGGCCGTCGCTGCGGCCCTGTGGCCCGTCACGCGGGATAGGCGTGGGTCTCCGCCGCCTTGACCGCCGCCCATACCGGGTCGCCCTCCGCCAGCCCGAGTTCGGCCAGCGCCGCCGGGGTGATGTCGGCGGCGGCCGGCAGCGGTCCTTCGAGGTGCACGCGGACCTGGTCGCCGTGCGGCTCGATCCCGCCGACCGCGGCCTCCCACAGGTTGCGCGGGCTGCCCTCCGGCCGTGTGCGGAACAGCGCCACCGCCGACGGCGGGAACGCCAGGAACACCTCGCCGGTCAGCGACTCGGCGACCGACAGGGTCAGCCGCTCCAGCTTCACGTCGTGGCCCGCGGAGACGCCGCGGTAGAGGTTCAGGCCGACGAGGCGGGCGACATAGTCCGTACGGGGATGGCGCGCGATGTGCGCGGGCGTGCCCTCCTGGACGACGCGGCCCTCCTCGATCACGATGAGCCGGTCGGCGAGCGCCATCGCGTCGAGCGGGTCGTGGGTCACGAGCAGCGACGCGCCGTCGAACTCCGCGAGGTGGCGGCGCAGCCCGGCCCGGATCTCCCGCCGGGTGTCGACGTCGAGCGCGGACAGCGGCTCGTCCAGCAGGAGCAGCCGGGGCCGTACGGCGAGGGCGCGGGCGAGCGCGACCCGCTGCGCCTGGCCGCCGGAGAGGGTGCGCGGGCGG
>NZ_JBHLZP010000833.1:0-2424 GCF_042429965.1 Actinoallomurus acaciae | reverse complement strand
CCGCCGCCGGCTGCAACGCCGTACGGCAGGCCACCCCGTGGGCGGACCGGCACCGGATGATGCCGTTCCCGCGCCGCTTCGACGACCAGTTCGCCCGCGCCGCCCGAGCCCGCGCGTGACGCCGGGGCGGGCACGCGCGGGCCGCACCGGTCGGGAACGATGGGGTGAGGCGCGAACACGCGAAGGAGTCGCCGAAGATGAACGAACCGAACACGGGCGAGACGGCGCGGTCCGGCGGCACGGTGTCCTGGACCGGCCGCTACTTCGAGGACTTCACGGTCGGCGACGTGTACCGGCATCCGCTCGGACGCACCGTGACCGCCACCGACAACGCGTGGCTGACGCTGCTGACCCAGAACACCGCGCCGCTGCACTTCGACACGCACTACGCCGCCCAGACCGAGTTCGGCAGGCCGCTGGTCGACTCGACGTTCACGCTCGCGCTGGTCACCGGGCAGAGCGTGACCGACATCTCCCAGCACGTGATGGCCAACCTCGGCTGGGACCGGGTGCGGATGCCGAACCCGCTGTTCGAGGGCGAGACCGTCTACTCCCAGTCCGAGGTGCTGTCCGCCCGGCCCTCCCGGTCCCGGCCGGACGTCGGCGTCGTCACCGTCCGTACGGTCGGGTTCACCTCCGAGGGAAGGATCGTCATCACCTTCGAGCGCACACTGCTGGTCTACAAGCGCGGACGCGGGCCGCGCTTCGCCGACGTCCAGCCCGACTGGGACCGCCGTTCACGTGCCGCCGCCGGCCTCCCGGTCGACGACGAGCCCTCATGACCGGGCGAGGCGATGGAAGCGGAAACACCCCCCAGTGGTCACCGAAGGAGAGCCCATGACCGCGATCGCGCGGCTGGACCGGCCGAACGCTCCGGCGGACGTGCTCGAGCACGTCACCGCCGGGGCGGACCTGATCGTCCCGTTGTCCAACGGAGAGCCGCACACGGTCATGGACGCCCTGGAGGCGGGCGCCGCGGGGCTCACCGGCGTCCGGGTGCACCAGATGGACCCGGTGCGCGAGCGCCCCTACATCCGGGGGGAGTTCCCCGGGCGGCTGGAGCACGTCAGCTACTTCCTCGGCCCCGGCGACCGCCGGGCCTACTGGAACGGCACGTGCGAACTCGTGCCCGCGCACTTCAGCGAGGTGCCGCTCCTGCTGCGCCAGACGCGCCATGACCTGGTGGTGGCGGCGGCGAGCCCGCCCGACCGGCACGGGTACTTCAGCCTCGGCACCAACGCCGACTACGTGTCCTCCTTCATCGGCGAGACGCCGTTCTTCCTGGAGGTCAACGCGCGGATGCCGCGGACGTCGGGGCAGAACCAGCTGCACATCAGCCAGGTGGCCGGATGGTGCGAGGCGGACTACCCGCTCGCCGAGACGGTCCCGCCCGAACCGGACGAGCGGGACGGCAGGATCGCCGGGTACATCGCGGAGCGCGTGCCGGACGGCGCCTGCCTTCAGGTCGGGGTCGGCCGGATCCCGAACGCCCTCCTCTCGGCGCTGCGCTCCCATCGGCATCTCGGCGTGCACACCGAGGCGATGTCCGACGGCCTCATGGACCTGGTCGAATGCGGAGCGCTGACCGGCGCGCGCAAGCGTCACCAGCGCAACAAGCACGTCGCGACGTTCTGCGTCGGCAGCCGCCGGTTCTTCGACTGGCTCGACGACAACCGCTCGGTGGCGCTGCTGCCGGTGGAGTGGGTGAACAGCCCCCGCGTCATCGCGCGCGAGCCGCTGATGGTCTCGATCAACGCGACGAGCGAGGTCGACCTGCGCGGTCAGGCCGCCAGCGAGACGATCGCCGGGCGATACTGGTCCGGCTCGGGCGGCCAGACCGACTTCGCCCGCGGCGCGATGTACTCGCCGGGCGGCCGGGCGTTCCTGGTGACCCACGCGACCACCCGCGACGGCATCAGCAGGATCACCGTCGACCTGCCACCGGGCAGCCCGGTCACGACGCTGAAGAACACGGTCGACAACGTGGTGACCGAGTACGGTGTCGCCGAGCTGCGAGGACGGAGCCTGTCCCGCCGTGCCGAGGCCCTCATCGCCATCGCGCACCCGGACCACCGCGACCGGCTGCGCCACGGCGCCCGGAAGGCCGGCCTGCTCCGCTGACCCCGGATGACGATCTCCGGCCCGGTGGACCGATCCTGGTGCCAGGGGGGTGTGCTCGTCCGCGGTCACGCGGGGGAGGAGGAACCGGAGATGCGGGCCTGTGGAGTGACCGAGGCCGGCGGGAGGGTCCGGACGCTGGAACTGCCGGACCCGGGCCCGCCCGGCGCCGGCCAGGTCGTGGTCGCGGTGGAGGCCGCCGGAGTCGGGGCCTGGGACCGCCTGACCTACACCGGCGGATGGGACGTCGGGCTGGTCCCGCCCGCGGCGCTGGGCGTCGAGGGCGCCGGGCGGGTGGTCGCCGTC
>NZ_JBHLZP010000832.1:0-2433 GCF_042429965.1 Actinoallomurus acaciae | reverse complement strand
GCGCTCGGCGAGCCACTGCGGGCACTTCTCCAGCGAGGTGGTGTTGGTGAGGTCGCGGGCGAGCGTCACCGCGCGTGCCACCGCCGCGCCGCGCTCCAGGGCGGCCGGTGAGGAGGTGGCCACGCTGATGGACCCGGCGCCGGGACGCTTGGGGGTGCCGCCGACACGGAAGTCGTACGAGGCCAGCAGCAGCCCCTCCGCGAAGGCCGCGAGGGCGTCGTCGTCCGCCTCCGACGGGCCGCCCACGATCACCTCGCCGCAGCCCCTGACCTGCCGGGCGATCGCGGCGCCCGCACGGCGCATCGCCGGGACCGACCCGTCGCCCACGCCGAAGAGGAGCATCTCGGTGATGCCGTCCCCCAGGCGGAACGGGGCCTTGACGATCTCTCCCGGCTCACCTCTCGCGTCCTCATGGGCGAGCAGATCCGTCGCGCCCAGCGCGAAGATGCCCGCCAGCCCGTCGACGTAGGCGGGGTCGATCTCCGGCCCGGACCGCACGGGGACGGCGACCGCCTCGGCCGTGGTCGCGGCGTCACGGATCGTCCCCTCGAGCGCGCGGAGCTGCGTCTGTAGTGGCACGTACCCTCTCCTGGTAAGCAGTGAGGCCCCGGCTTGCGCCGGGGCCTCACTCGATGATTCGACTCGGCCGGAACGATCCGCCCGGTACGGGCGAGGCGTCCTAGCCGACAACGCCCTTCAAAGCGTCCCCGAGCTCGCCTGCCTCATCTGCCGACAGTTCGACAACGAGCCGCCCGCCACCTTCGAGCGGGACACGCATGACGATTCCGCGCCCCTCCTTGGTAACTTCGAGCGGACCATCGCCTGTCCGCGGCTTCATCGCCGCCATGCGTGCATCCCCTTCCTGCCTAGGGCCGCGTGGGGCCGCCGGGCTTCCTTGGCCGCTGACCCGCCTGCCGCATCAACGTCAACTGTGGTGGACCATTATCCCGTTTTCGGGACGCTAAGTGGTAACGATCAGCTCGGAGATCGTCAGACTGGAGTTCGATGAATGCCCGTTCTGCCCTCTTCGACCTCTACGGTGACCACCTTCGGACCCGAGGTAGAAGCGCGCCGATCGCCTCTCTCGTGCGGCTCCTCGCGGCCTTGGAGATCGCAGCCCCGGCCGCGCGCACCGCGGTGTCGCGCATGGTGCGGCAGGGGTGGCTGTCACCGGTACGGCTGCCTCAGGGCCGCGGGTACGCGCTGACGACCAAGGCCGTGCGGCGCCTCGACGAGGCGGGACGGCGCATCTACCGTCACGCGCCCGACATATGGGACGGACGCTGGCATCTGCTTGTTATCCAGCATATTCCCGACCGGGCGCGTCGCGACCGGCTGCGGGCCGGGCTGGGCTACCTCGGTTACGCCGCGCTCGACGACACCACGTGGATCAGCCCTCGCGCCTCGGCCGAGCTGGAGGCGCTGTTCGCGGCCGAGGGCGTGCGCGCGGAGCGGTTCCACGCCGGCTACGACGGCGAGGCCCGCGGTCTGGTGGCCCGCGCGTGGGACCTCGACGGGCTGGCCCGCGCGTACGAGCGCTGGATCGATGAGGCCGGGGAGCTCCTGGCGGGATGTCCGGAGGACCGTGACGAGGAGGCCTTCGCCGTACGCAGCCGGCTGGTGCACGAGTGGCGGAAGTTCCTGTTCCGCGACCCGGGACTGCCGGCGACGCTGCTGCCCGACGACTGGCCCGGGGCCAGGGCCGCGCGTTTCTTCGACGAAGAGGCGGCGCGGCTCTTGCCCGCGGCCTCACGGTTCGTCGATCGTTGCCTGGATGGCCGGTGACCGGACGGCCTGTAGTCGGTCGAAGGAGCCCGAACGTGCCGGAGAACGTGCAGTACGACCTGGCGGAAGGCGTGGCGACGATCACACTCGCCCGCCCGGACGCGATGAACTCACTGACGGCGGCGGCCAAGACGGAGCTGCGTGAGGCGGTGGAGCGCGCGCGGGACGACCCCGCCGCACGCGCGGTGATCCTGACCGGCTCCGGCCGGGCCTTCTGCGTCGGCCAGGACCTGCGGGAGCACGCGGACAACCTGGAGGCGGGCCGCGGCCTCGCCGGCACGCTCGAGGACCACTACGAACCGATCATCCTGGCGCTCGGCGGCATGCCCAAGCCGGTCGTCGCCGCCGTCAACGGCACCGCCGCGGGCGCCGGGCTGTCCTTCGCACTGGCCTGCGACGTGCGGATCGCGTCGGAGAAGGCCTCATTCGCCACGGCCTTCACACGCATCGGGCTGGCGCCGGACAGCGGCCTGTCCTGGACACTGCCACGCGTGGTCGGCCGCGCGAAGGCGCTGGAGCTGCTCCTGCTCGCCGAGCCGGTACGTGCGGCCGAGGCGCTGGAGCTCGGCCTGGTGAACGCCGTCGTGCCGCCCGAGTCGCTGGCGACCGCGGCGCGCGACCTGGCCGCCCGGGTCGGCGCCGGCCCCA
>NZ_JBHLZP010000831.1:0-2437 GCF_042429965.1 Actinoallomurus acaciae | reverse complement strand
CCGCCCGGGCGGCCCACTTCCGCCCGCTGTTCGAGGCGGCTCCCCGCGACGCCGCGAGCTGGCGCCGGCTGCTCGACGGCGACGGGCTCGATCCCGCCGACGCCCGGGCGCTCATCGTCCGCCGCGAGTTCGACGACGGCCGGGTCTGGGGCACGACCTCGATCTCGCTGACCACGCTCGGCGTGGACGCGATGACCGGCTACGACTTCACCGCGGCTCCGGGCGATCCCGCGGCCTGGCGGCCCGTCCCGCTGCCCTGACCCCGCACGGCTACCTCGTCGCGTCGGCGGCCGTCCAGCCGCGGGCGAGGAACGCGAAGGCGTCCGGCAGCACGCTCCGCACGTAGTCCCAGTCGTGCCCGCCGGGCCGTTCGACGAACGTCGCCGGCACCCCGGCGTCGTCCAGCAGCTTCTTGAAGCGCTGCGGCTCGCCGTCGACCACCGGGTTCGTCTCGTCCTCGGCGGCGGAGAGGAAGACGCGGACCCGGCGGGCGGAGGCGATGTGCTCGTCCGGCCGGTTCGCCGCGATCAGGTCGGGCCGGTCGGCGAACATGTGCGAGGGGTCATCGACGTGGAAGTAGCCGGAGATCGAGGCGACCGCGCCGAAGACGTCGGGGTGGCGGAGGGCGAGGTTCATCGAGCCGTAGCCGCCCATCGAAAAGCCGGCGATCGCCCGGTGCGCCGCGTCGCGCCGATGCGCGCCCTCGACCGCCGGGACGACCTCGTCGAGGACGCGGTCCTCGATCCGGTCCGACCCGTCGGCCGCGTTCGCCCACTCGGTGTCGTCGTGGTGGCTGCCGTTGCCGTCGGGGACCGCGAGCACGAAGGGCGTGCCGCCGTGCGCGATGTAGGACCGGACCTGGTCGGCCAGCCCCTCGTACCGCACGATCGTCTCCGGGTCGCTCGGCACGCCGTGCAGGAAGTACAGCACCGGGAGCGTCCGCGTCTCCGGCACGTCCGGGCGCCAGACGTACACCCCGTAGGACTTGTGGTCGGCGGGGTCGGTGATGTCGATCCGGCTGAGCCCCGGCCGGGCCGGCGACGGCGTGTCGGTCTCGCGCACTCCGCGGGTGTCGGCCGAAGACCCGTGATGTGCGCCGACGTTGACCGAGGCGTAGGCCGTGCCGAGGGCGAGGACCAGTGTTCCCGCCCACAGCGAAAGGCCGGCGAGGCGCCGGCCACGATGATGGGACTTGCGGTGTTTCGACACGATGCAGGCGGAATCCCGGCGATCAGTCATGACGGGGGGCAGAGCGGCACCAGATTCGCACACTCACGCGGGGCCGGTCGGCCGCCGCCACTCACCAGGACAAATCTTTACCCGCGCCGATCCCCCTGCTCCGCCACCGTCCGTCGCGGATAGGCTGCGGGGTATGCGATCGTGGCCTGCCCCCGAGGTCCCCAGCCTGGCCGGACACGGCCTGCCGCTCGCGGAGCCTCCGCTGAAACTGCACGACTCGGCCGCGGGCGCGCTGCGCCCGATCACTCCGGGCCCGGTCGCCCGGATGTACGTGTGCGGCATCACCCCCTATGACGCCACCCATCTCGGGCATGCCGCCACCTATCTCGCCTTCGACCTGGTCAACCGGGTCTGGCGTGACGCGGGCCATGAGGTGCACTACGTGCAGAACACCACCGACGTCGATGATCCTCTGCTGGAACGCGCCAACGAGACCGGCGACGACTGGCGCGCCCTGGCCGCGCGGGAGATCGACCTCTACCGCGACGACATGACCGCGCTGCGCGTTGTGCCGCCGCGCGAGTACGCGGGCGCGGTCGAGTCGATCCCGCTGATCATCGAGTTCATCGAACGGCTGCGCTCGCGCGGCGCCGCGTACGACCTCGACGGCGACCTGTACTTTCCGATCTCGGTCGATCCGGAGTTCGGCTCGGTCAGCGGCCTGAGCACGGCGGACATGCTGCCGCTGTTCGCCGAACGTGGCGGCGATCCCGACCGCAAGGGCAAGAAGGACCCCCTCGACGCGCTGCTGTGGCAGGCCGCGCGGCCGGGCGAGCCGTCCTGGGACTCGCCGTTCGGCCCGGGCCGTCCGGGCTGGCACGTGGAGTGCTCCGCCATCTCGGTGCACAACCTCGGCATGTCCTTCGACGTCGAGGGCGGCGGCTCCGACCTCGTCTTCCCGCACCACGAGATGAGCGCCTCCCACGCCGAGATCGCCACCGGCGAGCGCCCGCACGCCAAGGCGTACGTCCACGCGGGCATGGTGGGCCTCGACGGCGAGAAGATGTCCAAGTCGCGGGGGAACCTGGTGTTCGTCTCGGGCCTGCGCCGGGACGGCGCCGACCCGATGGCGATCCGGCTGGCGCTGCTGGCGCACCACTACCGGTCCGACTGGGGGTGGACCGCCGACGACCTGACCGCCGCCGAGGCCCGCCTGGCGCGCTGGCGCGAGGCGGCCCGGCTCGCCGGCTGCGAGGTC
>NZ_JBHLZP010000830.1:0-2442 GCF_042429965.1 Actinoallomurus acaciae | reverse complement strand
GGCGCGGCGGACCCGAACGGGCCGAAGCCCGCGTGCCGCAGCGGATGGTCGAGGCGCCCCGCGCGTACGGCCTCGGCGGCCGACGGGTCGGCGATCGCGGCGCGCAACGTCTCGTCCACCTCGTCGGCGAAGGCGTCGCTCAACGGCCGTCCGGCCTCATCGGCCAGCGCGCGGGCGCGCCGGACCAGGTCGCCGACGAGAGAGGCCCGCTCGCGGTCCAGCGCGGTCAGGTCGCCGCCCTCCGACCATGCCGCGCGCATGCGTTCGCCGAGCTCCAGGATGGGGCCGACCGCGTCGTCGCGGACGAGGAGGTTCACCGCCCAGGCCGGGACGGTCGGGCGGCGCATCGCGGTGAGCCGCCGGGCGTCGTCTCGCGGCAGCTCGCCCGCCAGCCTCCTCCGGGTCGCCGTGAACTCCGACGGCAGCACGCCGTACAGCTCGTCGGCGGCCTCATCGAAATCCACACCGTCATGATTACCCGCGCCCGGCCGGACGTGAAGCGTGCGGTCAGCCGCTCTCGGCGCCGAACCGGCGGGCCGAGGCGTCCTCCTGGGCCATGCGCCGCAGGGCGAGCAGCACCTTCTCGTACAGCACGTTCGTGGCGACCGCCGTCTGCACGGCCCGGCCGCGCTCGCCCTCGACCGGTATGTCGCCGATCTCGTGCTCGGCGATGATCGTCGCGGCCTCGATGTAGGGGCGCAGGTCGGTCCAGACGATGGGCCGTCCGAGGCGGCGCAGCGCGAGGAACGCCTGGGCGAGCAGGTCGCGGGTCGGCGCGTCCGGGGACACCTGCCAGCCGAGCTCGGCGATGATCGCGTCCACGTCCTCGCGGGCCGAGCGCCAGTCGGGCTCCCCGGGCCGGGGTTCGACCGCCGGGCTCAGCGTGTACGCCGCGGTGCCGAGCAGTTCGTGCAGGCCGACCGCCTCGTCGTCGACGGCGCCGATGATGCGCTTGACCGATGCGACGGACAGGTCGCCGACCTCGCGCAGCGCCCGGATGAGCCGGAGCCGCTCAAGGTGCTCCTCGGCGTACTCCGCCCTGGTCGCGGCGGTCACCGCGCCCTTCGGCAGCAGGCCCTCCCGGATGTAGTACTTGATCGTTTGCACCGGCAGACCGCTGCGGTCGCTGAGTTCGGAGATCTTCATCCGCCACCCCCTTGACTTAGATACTAGCGCTATCCAATAGTTGGAGAGTGTCACTATCCAATGGGAGCGTCATGAACCACACCCTTCTGACCGACGGCCGCGAGGAGCGGATCGATCTCGACGGTGACCTGCGTGCGCCGCTGACCGCACCGGTGCTCGGATGGGTCCGCAAGCCGCACGGCTGGTGCCGCGACGACGCGTGCGTCCCGGCGGCCGCGGTGCGCGAGGCCGAGACCGGCGGTGGGATCGACGTCGTGGCCTTCGCCGCGCTGACCGGCAAGATCGCCGTTGTCGACCGTGCGGAGCGGGTGATCGCCCTCGCCGACGCCGCCCCGCTGCCCGCGACCGGGCAGGCGCCGGACTTCACCCTCGACGGCCGGTCCCTGAGCGACTTTCGCGGTCGCAAGGTCGCGCTGGTCTTCTGGGCGTCGTGGTGCGGCTGCCGGTACGACCTGCCGGCGTGGGAGGAACGGCACAAGGCGCTGGAGCCGTACGGTCTCACCGTCGTGAGCGTCGCGTGCGACCGCGACCCGGAGCAGGCCCGGCCCTGGCAGCGGGACCTCACCCATCCGGCGCTGACCGACGCCGACGGGATCGTCGCCGAGCGCTACAACATCGTCAACGTGCCGACGGTCGTCTGGGTGGATGAGGAGGGCCGGATCGCCCGGCCGCAGGACACCCAGACGGCGACCGACCTGTTCCGCTCGATGAACGGCATCGACTCCGAAGTGTCGGGGGCGGCGCTGCGGCGCTGGGTGGTCGAGGGGGATCGCGGTCTCACGGACGCGCAGATCGGCGAGCACCTGCGCGTGCCGACACCGGAGGAGCAGCGGGCCCGCGCTCACGCCCGCCTCGCGGTGTGGCTGGTCCGCCGGGGACGTACGGAGGCGGCGGACCGTCATCTCGCCGAGGCCGCCGCCCTGGCCCCGCACGACGTGGCGATCCGCCGGGGCCTGATGCCGCTGACCGGGGTGGACCCGTTCGGCGACGCCTACTTCGCGCTGCGGGAGGAACTGCAGACCCGGGGAATCCCCATCTACCGGCCGCTGGCCGACTCCTGAGGCTCAGGGGCGGCGCATGGACTCGGAGATCTTCTCGGCGGCGGCGAGGACCGGCGGGGCGTGCATCCGGCCGGGGGAGCGGCTCAGGCGCTCGATCGGGCCCGAGACGGAGATCGCGGCGATCACGCGCGCGCCGGTGCCGCGGATCGGCGCGGACACCGACGCCACGCCCTGCTCGCGTTCGCCGACGCTCTGGGCCCAGCCGCGGCGGCGTACGGACGCCAGCGTCGTCGCG
>NZ_JBHLZP010000829.1:0-2447 GCF_042429965.1 Actinoallomurus acaciae | reverse complement strand
GCGCGCACGGCGTCCCGCGGGGTCAGCTCGCACGTCGTCACGCAGACGGTCGTCTCGGCCGGGCCGTAGGTGTTGAGCAGCCGGACCGCGGCGAACGGCGACCGGTGCCAGGCGGCGAGGCAGTCCGCCTGGACGGCCTCGCCGCCGATGACGACCAGCCGCAGGCCGGGCGGCGGCGTGGCGTCGCCGACGCTCAGCGCGAGCTCGTGCCAGAACGCGGTGGGCAGGTCGAGGACGGTGATCCCGGCCGCCGCGCAGCGTTCGAAGAAGCCGTGGGCCGAACGGAGCATCTCCTCGTTCCGCAGGACGAGTGTCGCCCCCGAGGTCAGCCCTCCGAAGATCTCCTCGACGCTGGCGTCGAACGCCCACGAGGCGAACTGGAGGAGACGGTCGCCCGGACCCAGGCGGTAGAGGTCCGCGATGCCGCCGAGGAACGCCGACAGGGCGCCGTGCTGGACGGCGACGCACTTGGGCCGCCCGGTGGAGCCGGAGGTGAGGATCACGTACGCCGGGTCGTGGGCGGACAGCGGGACGTCCGGCCGCTCGCCGGACTCTTCTCCCGTCGTGGGATCGGCGACGTCGAACCGGACCGGCCCGCGCCCGTCCTCGGTCAGCGCCCGCCCGAGTTCCGCGCCGGCGACGAGCACTGCGACCTCGGCGGCGGCCAGCGCCCCTCGGAGCAGGGACACCGGGTACGCGGGGTCGAGCGGCAGGTAGGCCGCGCCGGCCTTGAGGACGGCCATCATGGCCGTGATCCCGCGTGCCGAGCGGTCCGCCTCCAGGCCGACGACCGCGCCCGGCGTGACACCGGCGGCCCGCAGCCGCTGGGCCAGGCGGTTCGCGGTCCGGTCGAGCCCGGCGTAGGTGAGCGACTCGTCCCCATCGACGACCGCGACCGCGTCCGGCGTGCGGTCGGCCTGCGCCTCGAACGCGTCGACCACCGATGCCGGGACGGGCCCGGCCACGTCCTGCCCACGGCTCCAGCCGTCGATGAGCTCGCGTTCGGGCTCGTCCAGCAGGTCCAGCCGGTTCGGCTCCATGCCGGGCCGATCGAGCGCCGAGCGCAGGAGGGCGGCGAAGTGGCCGGCGAGCAGGCCTGCGGTCGCGGGCTCGAACAGGTCGGCGTCGTACTCGATCGCGCACGAGAGCCCGCCACCCGCCTCGACCACCAGCAGGGAGACGTCGAACTGGGCGCTGCGCGCGTCCACCGGGAACGGTTCGACGGCCAGGTCGCCCAGTTGAACGCGCACGCCCTCCCGGTTGCCGAGGACCAGCTCGCCCAGGTCGGTGAACGGGCCCTGCCGGAGATGCGGTCGTTCCAGCACGAGGGAGGTCTGCACCAGCGGAGGGCGGCTCGGGTCGCGCTCGGGGCATAGTGCCTCCACGATCCTGGAGAACGGCAGGTGCTGGTGCTCCAGGGCGCCGAGCACGGCGGCGCGCACGGCGTCGACGAGCGCGGCGAAGCTCGGCGAACCCGCCGGGGCGACACGGACCGGCAGCAGGTTCACGAAGTACCCCACGACCGACTCGTACGCGGCGCTCGGCCGACCGGCGGAGGGCATGCCCACCAGCACCTCGTCCTGCCCCGCGTGCCGGGTCAGCACGGTCGCCCAGGCCGCGAGCAGGACCGTGTAGAGCGTCGCGCCGGCCTCACTCGCGAACTCCCGCAGCCGCCCGGCCACCTCCGCGTCGACCTCGAAGCGATGGAGCCGCCCGCGGAAGCCCTGCACCGGCGGGCGTGGCGCGTCGAGGGGAAGCTCCAGCGCGGCCGGCGCACCACCGATCTCCCGCCGGAAGTACTCCAGCGCCTCACCGGCCGCGGGGGTCCGCAGGAACCGCTCCTGCCAGCGGACGAAATGCCGATAGCCGACGGATTCCTCCCAGGCGTCGGGCTCGTGGCCGGCCGCGAACGCCGAATACGCCTCGGCCAGCTCCCGTACGACCACCACCAGCGACCACAGGTCGATGACCAGGTGGTGGACCACCACGACGAGCACCGCGTCGTCGGCCGCGCGGGTGAACAGCCGGGCCCGGATCAGCGGGCCACTTCCGAGGTCGAAGGGCCGGCGGATCTCTTCCTCGACGCGCTCCAGGAGCGCTTCGTCGTCCGTCTCCCGGGCGTCGACCGGCCCGAGCGTGCCGTCCGGCTCCACGGTCACGGCGACCGGGCCGTCCTCCCGGAGGCGCACGGCGGTCCGCAGGACAGGGTGCCGGTCGACGATGAGGTCCATCGCGCGGCGGAGCGCGTCCGGGTCGAGGGGCGAGCGGATCCGGACGGCGCACGGCACGTTGTACGCGGCGCTCCCCGGCGCGAGCCGGTGCAGGAACCACAGGGCCGCCTGCCCCTCCGACAGCCGGCTCTCCGTCGCGGTCCCGGCCGCCTCGGCGGACGGCTCATCGCCGGCGGCCACGGGTGTCAGCCCGCCGGCGAGCTCACGGATCGACGT
>NZ_JBHLZP010000828.1:0-2450 GCF_042429965.1 Actinoallomurus acaciae | reverse complement strand
GCAGTCGAGCCGGGCCAGCGCCCAGTGGGCCGGGGCGCGCCAGGCGGCGTTCCACGCGGCCTTGGCCAGCGCGTCGTAGGCCTCGGCGGCCCGGTCGAGCCGGATGAGCGTCAGGCCCAGCCGGTAGTACGCCTCGCCGTCGTAGGGGTTCGGGTTGCGCAGTGTCTGGCGGGCGACGGCACGCCGGAGCAGCTCTTCGGCCTCGGTGTAGAGCCCGTCGCCGTACCGCCGCGCGGCGAGTGCGACCGCCGACCGCGCGTCGCCGGGATCGCGGCGCAGCGCCTCCTGCCAGTACGGCTCCGGAGAGCGCGTCGCGTGCCGGTACTGCTCCAGGTGCAGCCCGGTGACGTACAGCTCGTCCGTGCCGGTGATCTCCTCGGGGGCGGGCGGCTCGGTGGCCGGTGCGGGCGGCGTCTCCTCGGCGGGCGCCGGCCGCGGACGCCAGGACAGCAGCGTGGCGCCCTCGTGCTCGACCGTCAGCTCCAGGTCCTCCAGAGCGTACGAGCGCGGTAGCGGAACGTCCGTGACCAGGGGAGATTCGGGAGCGAGGTCGTGCCGCTCCGCCCAGACGACCGCGTCGCCCGCCCGGAGCCGGACAAGACAGCCCCGGCGTACGGCCGTCACCGCCACACCGACGCGCGCCGTGCCCGCGTCGGCCGACAGGCTCACGGCGGCGTCGAGGTTCGCCTGGTGGGCCGGGCCGATCCGCTGGATCGGGTACCAGTACTGGCTGAAGCTCCTGGTCTCGCCCGGCGCGAGGAAGGAGAAGTCCGGCTGGTTGTCGGTGAAGACGCCGGCCATCAGCTCGACGTACGGGCCGTCGCCGTCCGTCAGGTTGCGGTCCCAAGCCCAGCCGAACGGCGCGTTCCCCCAGGTCCACTGCTTCTTGCCGGGTGCGATGCGATGGTCGGCCCAGTGTACGAAGCCGGCCTGCGCGCCGTGGTCGTAGCCGCCGAAGAAGTCGTCCTCGCTGCCCACGCACATGTACGACGTGGGCACGGGGATGTTGCGGTACCAGTCGAGCCGGTCGCCGTCCGGGCGGGAGCCGTCGGCGCGCGCGGGGTAGTCGACGCCGTAGTAGCGGCCCGAGGCGCGGGGGAACGTGGTCGTCGCCCGCTTGGCGTGGTCGGCCACGAAGCGCACGTCGGTGGGGAAGAAGGACTGGTAGTGGTCGTTCGCGTGCGCGGCGACGTTGGCCCACCACAGGAACGTCCGCACGTCCTCGGTCCGGTTGTAGAGCCGGACCCGCAACTCCACGACGGCGCGGTCGGGCCGCAGCCGTACGCCGTGCATGCCCTTCATCCGCGTCAGCGGGTCGTGGTCGGAGCACCACACCGTCACCGCGCCGTCCGGCTCGTGCTCGATCTCGACGTCGACCGGCAGGAACGTGCCCGGCCGGTGGTGCTGCGGCCAGTTGAACTCCACGCCGCCGGAGATCCAGGGGCCGGCCAGCCCGACGAGCGCGGGCTTGATCACGTTGTTGCGGTAGAAGAAGTCATAGCCGGCGGTCTTGTCGTACCCGACGTGGATGCGCCCGCCCAGCGCGGGCAGCACCATGAGGCGCAGCCAGCGGTTCTCCAGATGCACCGCGTCCCAGCGCACCGGCTCCCGCGTCTCGGCGATCCGCTCGTAGAACGGCAGCGGGTACACCCGGCCCGACGAGCCCTGGTACACCCGGGCCTCCAGGAACGCCGGGTAGACGTCCGGCGCCGCCGGGGTGTACGTGTCGATCGGGACGTCCTCGCGCCAGACCGCCACCGCCTCCCCGCGCTGGTCGTCGGGCACGGGTGGCAACGCGATCCTGGGGTCGTCCGGCATGGTCCGAGCGTACGGACGTGCCGGGATGCGCCGGAATGTGCGAAGGGACGGATTCCCTGGACGAAACGACGATCGGCGGTCAGCATGGCCCCATGTCCCGCATGGACGGTTTCGCCGGTGAGCGCATCAGCGTGCTCGCCCGCCCGCTGGTACGTGAGGCGCTCGTGCTGCCGCTCACCTCGCGGCTGCTCGTCACCGACTGCGGCTACTTCCCCAAGGCCGCTGACCACCGCCGGAGCCGTGCGGAGGGCAGCCCGCAGGTCATCGTCATCGTCTGCGCCGAGGGCGTGGGATGGTGCCGGCTGCCGTCCGGACGGTTCGAGGTCGGCCCGGGGGAGGCCCTGGTCATCCCGGCCGGCGTCGGCCACGAGTACGGCGCCGACCCCGACCGGCCCTGGACGATCTGGTGGTTGCACGTGGGCGGGGCCGACGCCGGTGAGCTGACCGGCGCCGTCCTGGCCGACCCCGAGCGGCCGGTGGTCCCGGTGACCGACGTCTACCAGGCGGTCGCGCTGGTCGACGAGGTGCTCGGCCGGATGGAGCGCGACGACTCGGTGCCGAGCCGGCTGGCCGCCGCCGGCGCGGCCTGGCATCTGCTGGACCTGCTGGCCGCCGGCCAGACCGGCGCGCCC
>NZ_JBHLZP010000827.1:0-2450 GCF_042429965.1 Actinoallomurus acaciae | reverse complement strand
CGGCCGACACCGCGTGCGCGGCCGTCGCCCGCTCGACCTCGGCGAGCGCCTCGGCGACGCTCCGCGCGTGCCCGGTCGCGCCCTCGAACCCGGACTGGACGCGGTCGAGCTTGGCCTTCGCGTGCACCTGGAGATAGCTCGTGTAGTCGGCCATGAACGCCGTGACCGCGCCGTCGGCGGCGGTCAGGTCGTCGAAGAGGCGCTGGACGGCGGCGAGGTTCTCGAAGTCGCGCGCCGCCTGGTCGACCAGTTCCTCATCGACCGGGCTGAGGCCGGCGGTGAGCGTGTCGGACACCTTGCCCGGGTCGAGGTCCTTGGCCAGCAGCGGGCGCCGCAGCACCAGGAGCAGGTCGACGAGCTGGGTGTAGCGCTCACGGCCCAGGCCGAACAGGCGCGCGTCGACGGCGTCGCGGTATTCGGTGGCCGTCTTGCAGGAGGCGCCCGGCTCCAGCGACTCGCGGAGCTGCCGGTCGGTCAGCGGCCGCGAGTCGGGGCCCAGCAGTCCGAAGTCGACGCCGAGCCGCTTGCCGGTGACGAAGAAGGAGGAGCGCACGCCGTCCCGGTTGCGGTGCGCCCGCAGGCCGATGACCAGGGTCACCGTCTCCTCCGGGCGGGCTTGACGGTCGCGTCCGCCGGCGCGCCGCCCCGCGGGCGCCTCCGCTCGCTCGGTCGCGTACGCGCGCGCCTGGCCGGCTCCGCTCCTCACCCGAGCCTCGGCCTCCGCTCGGGCGAACTCCATCCACACGTAGCCGTACTCGGACTCCTGGCCGCGGTAGAGCAGGTTGGACTTCATCGTCCGGTTGTCGCCGCTGAACGGGTCGAGCCGCCGGGCGTCGGCGACCCCGTCGAAGACGAACGGGAACAGCACCTCCAGCGCCTTGGTCTTGCCCGACCCGTTGTGACCGCGCAGGACCAGCCGCCCGCCGGCGAAGACGAACTCCTCGTCGGCGTAGTCCCAGACGTTGATGACGCCCGCCCGAGAAGGGCGGAACCGTGCCGTCATGACGTCTCTCCTCCTGTGGGCGCGGGCAGCGGAAGCTGCGCGGTGTCGGCGAGGGCCAGGGTGATGTTGCGGTAGCGGACGGCCGCCGGCCGGACGAGCACCCCGCCCGGGACCGGCCGTACCAGGCTGAGCTCGGTCAGGAACGTCACCGCCGCGTCCAGCAGGCCGCGCGGATCGTGCTGCCAGGCGCTGGTGAAGGACGCCGCGCCGAACTCCTCGAACAACTCGTCGATCATCGTCTCCAGCCGGGTGCGCTCGACCAGGGGTGCGGTGCCGAGGGGACCGGCCACCGGCTCCGCGGTCTCGGGGGGCGTCCAGGCGAGCTCGCGTACGACCCCGGCCTCCGGCAGGCCGGAGTCGATCCGCGCCACGAGCGCGGCGTGGTCGTCGGCCTCGCTCGGCGTCTCGATCAGCGCCGGCCGCTGCTCGGGGTCCTCGAGCAGATCGGCGATCTTGGCGAGCAGCAGCCCGGCCGTGCGGACGACGTCGCCGCCGCGCCCGGGGAACGGCCGGTCGGTGAACACCCCGCCCGCGTCGGCGAGCATGATGCCCTCCGCGCGGCGCTCGACCACCAGGCCGGTGAAGCGGGCCAGGTCCTCGGCGAGGCCGGGACGGCCGAGCAGCTCGGCGACGGCGGGGTCGACGTCGTCGTAGTAGACCACGGGCCGCTCGGTGAGCAGCCTCCGCGCCCGCTGCGCCACGGCCTGCGGGTGCACGGCGCCGTCCACGCGCGACAGCGGGTCGTCGAGCAGGCCGGCCGCGCTCGTCAGGTGCTGCACCGGCCGGGCGGGCTTGAACAGGACCGCGCAGATGTCGTGGTCGATGTCGTAGAGCGCGTCGCCGTGCTCGCTGTCGCGGGCCCAGGCCTCCAGCGAGCCGTCGGACAGGCGCAGGGCACCGCGCTCGACGAGCCAGCCGAGGACGTCGACCACGGCCGCCTTGTGCGCGCTCACCGTCGGGTCGAAGCCCAGGCCCTCGATGGCGTTGGCGGCGGGGGTGAAGACGCGGACCAGGTCGGCCAGGCTGATCTCCACCCGGGACCGCTGGAAGGACGCGAGCACAAGGCAGAGGTAGGCCATGCGCCGCTGGTCGAAGGGCCGGCCGCCCTTGCGGGCGAACATCTGGCCCTGGGTCGGGTCGAGCCGGTCGAGCCGGCGTACGAGCCGGACCTGACGGGTGTCGGCGATGAGGGTGTGGCCGAGCAGCTCGCGGAAGTCGTGGGTCATCTCGTCGGCCCAGCGGAGCACCTGTTCGAGCACGCCCGGCCGCGGCCGGGTGGCGGTGATCAGGTCGCAGGTCAGCACGCGGCGGACCGCCTGCTGGTAGGCGCCGAGGTCGGTGGCCTGGACCCCGGCGGCCGCGCGGGGGCGCCGCATCAGGACCTCCCCCGCCGGGCGGGCGCCAGCTCGACCGTGAAGCCGGGCAGGTGGAGCCGCCCGCGCGTGGT
>NZ_JBHLZP010000826.1:0-2455 GCF_042429965.1 Actinoallomurus acaciae | reverse complement strand
CCGGCCGCTGCGCGCCGAGATCGATCGGCTGGCGCGGCGTTCGCGGCTGACCGTGGCGGGCTCGGCGGCGGGCCCGCCGGCCCTGGGCCTGACCCCACGCGAGCAGGAGGTGCTGCGCCTGGTCGCGGAGGGACGCAGCAACCGCGACATCGCCGAGGAGCTGTTCATCTCGGCGAAGACGGCGAGCGTGCACGTGTCCAACATCCTCGGCAAGCTGGGCGTGGCCAGCCGGGGCGAGGCCGCCGCCACCGCCCACCGCCTGCGCCTCGCCTGACCCGCGACGGCGTGACCGACGGCACCCGGCCACCCCCTGGACGGCGTCTCGGACGGGGGCTAGCGTCGGGCGCACATAGTCAAAAAGTTGAATATGGGGTGGGGCATGCTTTCGTTCCGTCAGGCCATCGAGGCCCGCGATCTCGCGGCGATCGAGCCGCTCTTCGCCGAGAACGCCGTCCTCAACAGCCCCGTCGCGCACCGGCCGTACACGGGCCGGGCGATCGCGGCGGCGGTCGTCCGCGGCGCCGCGCGGGTGTTCGAGGACTTCCACTACGTACAGGAGATCATCGGCGTGGACGGCCGTGACCACGCCCTCGTGTTCCGGGCGACGGTGAACGGCAGGCAGGTCCACGGCTGTGACTTCCTGCACCTGGACGACGACGGTCTCATCGACGAACTGACCGTCATGGTGCGGCCGCTGTCCGGGTTGAACGCGCTCGCCGAGGCGATGGGCGCGCAGTTCGAGCGCATCAAGCAGGAGGCGATGAGCGCGTGACCGGCCGGCTCATCGCCGCCGAACGTTACTCCGGGACGCGGGCCACGCAGAAGACGGTCTGGCCGAACGGCGGCCGGATCACCTTCTCGATGGCCCGGGTGGTCGGCACGACCGTACGGTCGTAGATCTTGACCAGCTTCGGGTCGGGGTAGCCGGCGCCGCCGCGGCGGACCGCGGCCCACCAGGCGATGCCGCCGAGGAAGTTGATCGGCTTGAGCACGTCGATGCCGAGCCCCGCGCCGGTGACCGTGGCCCGGAGCGTCTTCGGGGTGTAGCGGGTGACGTGGCCGACCTTGCGGTCGAAGTCGCCGTAGAGCTGCATGTAGCCCGGTACCCAGATGACGATGCGGCCGCCCGGCTCCACCACGGCGGCGAGGTCCTTCAGCGCCTGGACGTCGTCCTTGATGTGCTCGAGGACGTTCATCATGACGACCGTGTCGACCTTGCGCTTGATCTTGATCTCGGCGGGCAGCGCGAGGTCGAGCACCTCGACGTCGTCCCGTCCGGCGTAGCGCTTCTTGAGCTGCTCGACGCAGTAGGTGTCGTTGTCGCTGACGACGAGGTAGTCGAGCCGACCGGCGAACTGCTCGGAGAAGTGGCCGAGCCCCGAGCCGACCTCCAGCAGCGACCGCCCGACGTGCGGCGCGACCATGTCGTGCTCGTACTGCCGATAGTTGCGGGCCTCGTCACCGCCGAGGTGGTTCTCCAGCTGTCCCTCGCCGGCGGCGGGCTGGTGCTCGCCGTCGAAGGTCTCCGGGGTGTCCCGGCGGCTGCCGAGCAGCCCTAGGAGCGTGCTGGCGACGGAGTTCTTCTTGGCCTCTGGCATGCGATCACTCGCTGATGTCGACGATTTCGTTGGCCCTGACAACGGCAACGGGCGCGCGTCAGTCTATCCACAGCGGACGGCCCGGCCGTACGACTCGGGCGGGTCCGCCGTTCTCTGGAAGGTTCCTGACGGTTCCCAGCGAACTCCCATAATTCTCCATCTCGCCTCTGAACGGCGTCGGGTTCAGTGGATGACGTCAACCAAGGAGGGACACGAAGGTGAACAAGAAGGTTCTCGGTGGCGTCTCCGCCCTGGCGATCGGCGTGGTGGGTACCGGTGTCTACCTCGCGGTCCCGGCCTCCGCGGGCTCTCCGCAGGCCGTGCCCGCCGCGGCGAGCAAGCCCAAGGCGAACGCCGAACAGCGTCAGCAGGCCCGCAAGGCACTGCGCCGCCGCGTCGGCGTGCACGGCGACGCGACGGTCCGTACCAAGAAGAACGGGTTCGTCCAGGTGACCTGGCAGCGCGGCGTGCTCACCGCCAAGAGCGGGAGCACCCTTACCGTCCGCAGCCTCGACGGCACGACCTGGCAGTGGCAGACGGCCAAGGGCACGAAGTTCCACAAGGACGGCCAGAAGGCCGACCTGTCCAAGCTGTCCGTGAACGACTTCATCCTCGTCTACGGCCGGGCCGGGGCGGGCAACGCCCGCACCGCGAACCGGGTGTTCGCGCCGAAGAAGGTGCCGGCCAAGGCCACCCAGTCGCCCACGCCACAGCACAGCTAGGGCCTGCCTCGATTTGGGTCGTGGGTTTTCCACAGCCGTGCGTGTGGTCTTCTTTTGGCGTGTGGGGTGGCTTGACAATGGAAGTGGGGTCGGCGCCCCCTGGGAGGGCGGGGAGTGTCCCTGGGCGGGGAGTGT
>NZ_JBHLZP010000825.1:0-2472 GCF_042429965.1 Actinoallomurus acaciae | reverse complement strand
CGCGTCCGGCGCCCTCGGCGACTGGCTGGCGGCGAACGAGATCCGCCGGTTCGCCGGCTGCCCGATCGTGGTCGGCGAGCGGCTTTGGGGAATGGCCGCCGTGCTCTCCCGCGCGTCCCGGCGCCGGACGGCAGGGGCGGAGGAGATCATGCGGCAGCTCGCCGGGCTGGCCGGCGTCGCGCTCGTGCAGACCCGGCACCGCGCGGAGCTGGCGGCCTCCCGGGTCCGTCTGATCGAGGCCGCCGACGCGGCCCGCCGCCGGATCGAACGCCACCTGCACGAGAGCACCCAGCAGCGGCTCGTCGCCGTCGGCCTGGATCTGCGCGCCGCCGAGAGGACCGTGCCGCCGGGAATGGAGGAGCTGAGGGAGCAGCTGTCCGGCGCCGCCCGTGAGGTGAATGAGATCGTCAAGGGCCTGCAGGACCTCGCGCGGCAGTTGCATCCGGCGTTCCTGCTCAGGCGCGGCCTGGAGCCGGCGTTGCGCACACTGGCCCGGCGCACGCCCCTGCCGGTGGACCTGGAGGCGCACGGCCGGCGGCCGCCGTCGTCGAACACCGCCATGACCGTGTACTACGTGGTGGCGGAGGCCCTGTCCAACGCGGTGCTGTACGCGCACGCCTCCGTCGTCCGGGTCCGGCTCGACCTGGGAGACGAGGTGCGGCTCCGGATCGACGACGACGGCGTCGGCGGAGCCCACCCGTATCCGGGCTCGGCACTCGCCTACCTGCGGGACCGTGCCGAGGCGCTGGGCGGCGAGTTCACGATCGACAGTCCGGCCGGCGGCGGGACGTCCGTGCGCGTGACCATCCCCGCCGACTCGCCTCCGGGCGGTCTCGCGCCTGCTTGAGGGATCGTCTGGAACCCCTGTCCCGCCGTACGGTGAGGGTTCGGGACGATCTCCGGCGCCACCGACCACATACGGCCGGGAATGTCGTGATTTCGTTGTATTCCTAGCGATGCGCGCCGAGCACGTCGCGCGGCATGATGACACGGTGCGGAACCCACCCGAGGAACACTCCCTTGCGGTGTGGATATGGCCGCGCGCGCTGCCCCTCCGGGAGATCTTCGGCGTCGCGTGGGACGACCCGGAGATCCGCGCGCGCTTCCTCACCCTCACCGGCCAGTGGCACACGCGGCATCCCTCGCCCCGGCCCGATCCGGGACCGGGCGACGGCCCGCGGCCCGGACAGTGGATGTGGCACCCGCCCGCGCACAGCATCTACGACTCCCACACCTACGAAGAGTCGGGCGACGACTGGCTCGAGGTCGCGGTCCGGATGGAGAACGCCGACTACTTTCCCGGCCACTGCCGTATCGAGGCCTCGCTGACGGTCGCCTGCCGTTGCGACAGCCCCCACGACCGGCACACGATCGTGGAGACCCGGTGGCGCTCCGCCGGCCCGGCGGCGGCGCTGGAGGCGCTCACCACGGTG
The DNA here is from genome assembly GCF_042429965.1 of Actinoallomurus acaciae. Lineage (NCBI taxonomy): Bacteria > Bacillati > Actinomycetota > Actinomycetes > Streptosporangiales > Thermomonosporaceae > Actinoallomurus > Actinoallomurus acaciae. The sequence goes on along the minus strand of NZ_JBHLZP010000825.1, from coordinate 1,039 downwards.
CTGCGCGACACCGACCAGTGGCTCGCCGGCTCCCGCCGCCCCGACTGGTGGCGGCGGCGCTCCGGCCTCGTCTGAGCCGGCCGCCGTCCCCTCTCATCCGGGCTGGAGCGTGTAGGTGAGGAAGTTGCCGGGCAGGCGCTCGCCGGCGGCGCCCTCGGTGACCGCGCGGACGAGCAGTTCGCCGCCCACGAACGCCCCGTGCCACGAGGCGCCCAGCCCACCGAACAGCTCGTCGCGGTCGCCGCGCGAGCGCGGCTCGCCGATGCCGACCTTGAACGCGCGGACCTCGGCGGCGAGGCGCCGCGCCGTCGCCTCGTCGTCGCAGGAGAGGCTCGCCACGAGCGCGCCGTTGGAGGCGTTCATCGCGGCCAGCAGCTCCGCCTCGGTGTCGACCAGCACGATCGTGTCGACCGGGCCGAACGGCTCGGCGTGGTGCAGCGGCGAGGAGGGCGGCGGCCCCAGGATCGTCACCGGCGCGAGGTACGCCGAGGTGTCCTGGCCCGGGAGGAACCGGCCGTCCGCCGCCGAGCCGCGGTAGAGCGGCACCCCGCCGCGCGAGACCGCCTCATCGACCTGGCCGGCCAGGTCCTTGGCCTTGGCGTCGTTGATGAGCGGCCCGAAGTCCAGCTCGGGCAGCGGGTCGCCCGGCTCCTCCACGGCCAGCGGATGACCGAACCGCACCTGGCCGACGGCCGGCAGGTACGCCGCGAGGAACCGGTCGAACAGGGAGCGCTGCACGACGAACCGCGGGTACGCCGTGCAGCGCTGCTTGGCGTAGTCGAACGTCCGGCGGATCTGCCCGGCCAGCCGCGGCCAGTCGGAGTACTCCCACACGCCCCAGCAGTTGAGCCCCTCCTGTTCGAGGACGTGCCGCTTGCCGAGGTCGGCGACGGCCGCGGCGACGTGCGCGCCGGTGTCGCGGCCGCCGACGAAGGAGACGCAGCCGATCTCCGGCGCGCGGACCAGGGCCGCCGACAGCTCACGACCGGCGCCGCTGACGAGGGTGACCGGCCGCCCCTCCCCCGCCGCCAGGGCGCAC
>NZ_JBHLZP010000824.1:0-2479 GCF_042429965.1 Actinoallomurus acaciae | reverse complement strand
AGGTCGCGGGCCGGCGTTGGCGGCGCTCGCGCGGCGTCCTGATCGTCCTGCTGGCGCTGGCCGTCATCGGCGTGGTGCTCGCCGCGCTGCGGCCGACGGTCCGCGCGGAGTACCTCGACCCCGAGTCGCCGGGACAGCAGGGCACCCGCGCGCTCGTCGAGATCACCCGGCAGCACGGCACCCCGGTGACCGTGGCGCGCAGCGTGTCCGCGGCGGCCGACTCGCTGAACTCCGATCCCGACACGCTCCTGGTGATCGCGCGGCCGGACCGGCTGACCTCCGCCGACCTGACCACCCTGCGCGCCCTGCCCGGCGACCGGCTGCTGCTCGAACCGACCGGCGAGACGCTGGACGCGCTCGCCCCCGGCGTCGAGCCCGACGGCGTCACCTCCGGCACGATCTCCCCCGGCTGCTCGCTGCCCGCCGCGGCGAACGCCGGCTCGATCGGCCTCATCAGCGGTCAGGTGTACCGGACCCCCGCCGGTGCGACGCGGTGTTACCTCGGGGACGGCCGGCCGAGCCTCGTCCAGCTGCCGGTGAACGGCGCGAACGTCACGGTGCTCGGATCCGGCGAGCCGTTCACCAACGAGCGCCTCACCGACAACGGCGGCGCCGCGCTCGGCATGAACCTCCTCGGCTCCCGCTCGAACGTCGTCTGGCTGCTGCCGGCCCCGCCGCCGCCCGGCGCCGGCGGACAGAAGTCGTTCACCGAGCTGGTCCCGTTCGGCGTGAAGCTCGCGGTGCTGCAGGCGGTGATCGCGGTGGTGCTGGTCGCGCTGTGGCGGGCGCGCCGGCTGGGCCCGGTGGTGGTCGAGCCGCTACCCGTGGTGGTGCGCTCCGCGGAGGCCGTCGAGGGGCGCGCCCGGCTGTACCGCTCGCGCAAGGCCGGCGACCGCGCGGCCATGGCGCTGCGCGCCGGGGCGCTCGAACGCCTCACCGCCCTGCTCGGCATGCCGAAGAGCGCCGCCTCCGACCCGGCCATGGCGAACGAGATCATCGCCGGCATCTCGGCGCACACGGGAGAGCCGTACGCCGCCATCGGCGCGGCGCTGTACGGTCCTCCACCAATGGACGACGTCGAGCTGGTCCGGCTCTCCGGCTACCTCGACGAACTCGAAAGGCAGGTTCGCAGCTCGTGACGGAGCGACAGGGATCTGACATCTACGGCACCGAGCCGTCGGACGACGTTCCGGCGCAGGACACCCGTGCCGCGCTGATGGCGCTGCGCGGTGAGGTCGCCAAGGCGGTCGTCGGGCAGGACGCCGTGGTGACCGGCCTGGTCATCGCCCTGCTGTGCCGCGGGCACGTCCTGCTCGAAGGCGTGCCGGGTGTCGCCAAGACACTGCTCATCCGCACTCTGGCGCAGTCGCTGAGGCTGGACTTCAAGCGCGTGCAGTTCACCCCCGACCTGATGCCGGGCGACGTCACGGGCTCGCTCGTGTACGACAACCGGACGTCGGAGTTCGAGTTCCGCGAGGGGCCGGTCTTCACCAACCTCCTGCTCGCCGACGAGATCAACCGCACGCCGCCCAAGACCCAGGCGTCGCTGCTGGAGTCGATGGAGGAGCGGCAGGTGTCGGTAGAGGGCGTGCCGCGCCCGCTGCCCGACCCGTTCGTGGTGTGCGCCACGCAGAACCCGATCGAGTACGAGGGCACCTATGCGCTGCCTGAGGCACAGCTCGACCGGTTCCTGCTGAAGCTGACCGTGCCGGTGCCCTCGCGAGAGGACGAGATCGCCGTACTCCAGCGGCACGCCTCCGGGTTCGACCCGCGCGACCTGGACGCGGCCGGGGTCAAGCCCGTCGCCGGGCCGGCCGACCTGGCGGCCGGGCGCGACGCCGTACGCCGCATCCGGGTCGACCCGAAGGTCAGTGGCTACGTCGTCGACCTGTGCCGGGCCACGCGGCAGTCGCCCTCGCTCCAGCTCGGCGTCTCCCCCCGTGGCGCGACCGCGCTGCTGGCGACGGCGCGGGCGTGGGCGTGGCTGTCGGGCCGCGACTACGTGCGCCCGGACGACGTGAAGGCCCTCGCCCGGCCGACGCTCCGCCACCGCGTGCAGCTGCGGCCCGAGGCCGAGCTGGAGGGTGCGACGACCGACGGCGTGCTCGACGGCGTGCTCACCACCGTCCCCGCACCCCGTTGAGAGGTACGGCATGGCGCTGACCGGTCGTACCGGGCTCCTGGCGCTGCTCGGCGCGGTGGTGATGGTCAGCGTGCCGAGCTGGTGGACGCTGCTCGCGGCGAACGCCCTGATCGTGGCCCTGGTTGCGGCCGACCTGGCGCTGGCGGGCAACGTCCGCGCGCTCGGCCTGCACCGCTCCGGTGACACGAACGTCCGCCTCGGCGAGGAGGCCTCGGTCTCCCTCATCGTGGAGAACCCCGGTACGCGGCGGTTGCGCGCCGAGGTGCGCGACGCCTGGCCGCCCAGCGCCGGCGCGACGCCGCGCTCGGTCACGCTGTCGGTGCCGCCGGGCGAGCG
>NZ_JBHLZP010000823.1:0-2480 GCF_042429965.1 Actinoallomurus acaciae | reverse complement strand
CGCCGCCCACCGCATGGTCACTCCACGCCGGTGGGCGCCTCGCCGGAGCCCGAGGCCCGGCCACTCCACGGCGCGGAGCTCCTCCGCTCAGCCGTTCCCCGGGGGACGCCTCGGCCCGGCGCGGAAACCCGGGCGACGGCGGGCCGCAGGAGAGGCGAAGGGCCCCGGCGGCTGAGGGGCCGCCGGGACACGGGTCAGCGGCGGCCGATGGTCAGCAGCGGGCCCGTCGTGTCGGCGAAGAAGTCGTTGCCCTTGTCGTCCACGACGATGAAGGCCGGGAAGTCCTCCACCTCGATCTTCCAGACGGCCTCCATGCCGAGTTCGGGGTACTCCAGCACGTCGACCTTCTTGATGCAGTCCTGCGCGAGCCGCGCGGCGGGTCCGCCGATGGAGCCGAGGTAGAAGCCGCCGTGCGCCCTGCAGGCGTCGGTGACCTGCTTGCTCCGGTTGCCCTTGGCCAGCATGACGAACGATCCGCCCGCCGCCTGGAACTGCTCGACGTAGGAGTCCATCCGGCCCGCCGTCGTGGGGCCGAAGGAGCCGCTGGCATAACCCTCCGGCGTCTTGGCCGGGCCCGCGTAGTAGACGGCGTGGTCGCGCAGGTAGGACGGCATCGGCTCGCCGGCGTCGAGGCGTTCCTTGATCTTGGCGTGGGCGATGTCGCGGGCGACCACGAGCGGGCCGCTCAGCGACAGCCGCGTCCTGACCGGGTATCGGCCGAGCTCGGCGCGGATCTCCGACATCGGCCGGTTGAGGTCGATGCGCACGACGTCGCCCTCGAGGTCGTCCTCGGTCGTGTCGGGCAGGAAGCGCGCCGGGTCGGGCTCGAGCTGCTCGAGGAAGACGCCGTCGCGGGTGATCTTCGCGAGGGCCTGCCGGTCGGCGCTGCACGACACGGCGATCGCCACCGGGCAGGACGCGCCGTGCCGGGGCAGCCGGATCACGCGGACGTCGTGGCAGAAGTACTTGCCGCCGAACTGCGCGCCGATGCCGAGCTGCTGGGTGAGCTCGAACACCTGCTGCTCCAGGTCCAGGTCGCGGAAGCCGTGCCCGGCCGGGCCGCCCGAGGTCGGCAGGGTGTCCAGGTAGTGCGCGGAGGCGTACTTGGCGGTCTTGAGGGCGTACTCGGCGCTGGTGCCGCCCACGACGATCGCCAGGTGGTACGGCGGGCAGGCCGCGGTGCCCAGCGAGCGGATCTTCTCCTCCAGGAAGGCCAGCATCCGCTTGGGGTTCAGGACGGCCTTGGTCTCCTGATAGAGGAAGGACTTGTTGGCGCTGCCCCCGCCCTTGGCCATGTAGAGGAACTTGTACGCGTCACCCTGCGTGGCGTACAGCTCGATCTGCGCCGGCAGGTTGCTGCCGGTGTTCTTCTCCTCCCACATGCTCAGCGGCGCGAGCTGGGAGTAGCGGAGGTTCAGGCGCGTGTAGGCGTCGTAGACGCCGCGGGCGATGTGGCGCTCGTCGTCGCCGTCGGTGAGGACGTGCTGCCCGCGCTTGCCCATGACGATCGCGGTGCCGGTGTCCTGGCACATCGGCAGGACGCCCGCGGCGGCGATGTTGGCGTTCTTCAGCAGGTCCAGGGCCACGAACCGGTCGTTCGGGGAGGACTCGGGGTCGTCGAGGATCCGGCGGAGCTGCGCGAGGTGGGCCGGCCGCAGGAGGTGTGAGATGTCGTGGATCGCCGTCTCGGTGAGCAGCCGCAGCACCTCCGGTTCCACCTGGAGGAACGTACGGTCTCCGGCGCCGAGCTCGCTGATGCCGTCGGTCGTTAGTAGGCGGTACTCGGTCACGTCGGGACCCTGCGGAAGCAGTTCGGTGAAGGCGAACTCGGACATCGGTTTCCTCACAGGCGGCACGTGTGGGTGAGAGCTACCAGGGTAGAGCGGCCCGTCGACGGGATGGACGAGGGTCTTGGTTCCACCCAACAGGGGTATGTCCGCTTTGGGGGAATCATGGTTCTGATGTCACACGCCGTGATCAGCGGCCTTTTCGGCAACGAAGCGGCGATCTTCGGGGTGCTGATCGTCGTGGGCCTGGTCCTGGTGACCCTCTTCGTCATCGGCTGGATCGTGATGGTGCGCCGGGGCGGCAACCGCGAGTGGCCGTTCCGCTGATCGTCTGAGGCCCACGATCACTCCGAGGCCGACGAGAAGGGCCCCGGCGAGTTCGGCGATGCCCGGAGACCGCAGTCCGAGCGCCATCGTGGTCGCCACCGCGCTGATCGGGATCAGCCCGGCGAACAGCCCGGCCCGGTCGGCGCCGATCCGTCCCAGCGCGTCGTACCAGGCGATGAACGCGGCGGCCGTGACGACGAGCGAGAGGTACCCGAGCCCCGCGGCCTCGCCCCACGTCGGCGTCCGCAGCACCGACCTGCCGTCCACGGCCAGCCCGGCGGCCAGCAGCATCGGCACCGCCGCGGCCGCCGAGTAGGCCGAGACCCGCACGGCGCCGAGCCGGGGCAGCAGCGGCAGGGCCAGCAG
>NZ_JBHLZP010000822.1:0-2493 GCF_042429965.1 Actinoallomurus acaciae | reverse complement strand
CAGCCGGCGGACGATCGCCGCCCGTGTGCCGTCCGGTGGAGACGGCCGACGTCAGAGGTCGCAGGCCCGGCACCGAGGTCGCGTCCACGGCCGGGCCCCGCGTCACCGCTCCCAGGTCCGCGCCCTGGGCGCGCTCGTGGTCGGGGATCCGGTCGCCGGTGAACACCACCGGCACGCTCCACCGGTGCCCGTCGCGCTCCAGCACCACCGCGGACACGCGCCCCCGGCCGCGTACCTCGGCGAGCGCCGCCCGGCCCGCGTCGAGCACCGAGGCGAAGAGTTCACCGGGGGCGATCTCGACGGCGCCCGGCACCGGGAACGCGGAACGGACCGGCCGCCCGGCCGCACCCGCGACCGTGCCGTCGGGCCGTACGACCAGTGCCTTGGTCGCGAACGTGCCCTGGTCCAGCGCGAGGATCGTCACGGCTCCTCCTTCGTTCGCGCTTCGCGCGCCGTCTGGGAGTACCTCGGCAGGGGACCATGATCACACGCCGTTCCCCGACGAAGAGGGGTCCTGGCCGAGCACGCGGTGGCCGTTGGCAGCGGAGGTGCGCTGGGCGATCATCTCCGCCTCGTGGGCGGCCGGTGCCTGAAAGAGCGGTCCGACGTGCGGCGACGTACCGGCGAGCTCACGCCGCCGGCCGCCACGAGGACGTTCCCCGCCACCCGGCCCTTGACATGCAACCTTCTGGTTGCCTAAGTTCTTATGCAACCAGAAGGTTGCCTTTGTTCGAAGGATGGGGATGGACGCGGTCTTCAAGGCTCTCGCCGACGCCACACGCCGGCGGCTGCTCGACAGTCTCAACACTCGCAACGGTCAAAGCCTGCATGAGCTGTGCGCCGAGTCGGGCATGACCCGGCAGGCCGTCGCCAAGCACCTGACCGTCCTGGAGGCCGCCGGCCTCGTGACGGCCGTCCGGCACGGCCGGGAGAAGCTGCACTACGTCAACGCCGCGCCCATCAACGAGATCGCCGAACGCTGGATCAACCGGTACGACCGGGAGCGGGTGCACGCGCTCGCCGACCTGAAGACCTCACTGGAGGACCGTCTGATGAGCAAACCCGAGTTCGTCTACGTCACCTACATCAGGACCACGCCCGAACAGCTCTGGCAGGCGCTCACCGATCCGGTGTTCACCAAGCGCTACTGGGGCGTCGAGTTCGGCACGGACTGGGCCGAGGGATCATCGATGACCTGGCGGGAGGGCGGGTTCGAGACGAGCGACCCGGAACAGATCGTGCTGGTCAGCGAGCCGTACCGGCGACTGTCCTACACCTGGCACACCTTCACGCCCGAGTGGGCGGAGTACGCCGGCAAGTCCGCGGACGCCCTGGCCACGCTGGCCGCCGAGCCCCGGTCGAAGGTCACCTTCGACCTGGAGAAGGCCGGGGCGGCGGTGAAGCTCACCGTGACCCATGACGGCTTCGACCCCGGCAGCGCCGTACTGCCGGACGTGAGCAACGGCTGGCCGCACGTCATCGCCTCCCTCAAGTCGCTCCTGGAGTCCGGCGATCCGCTGTAAGGAAGCGGCCCCCGTGGGGATGCGGTCAGATGCCCAGGAAGCCGCCCATCCCGCGGTTGGAGGAGCGGGTGGTGTCGTAGGCGAGCGGGCAGGCCAGCGTCAGCGTGCGGATCGGCTCGGGGAGCTGGAAGTTGAGCTGCAGCACGTAGCGGTCGGCACCGCTGAACATCTGCGAGATGTAGTCGCCCACGCCCCCGGCCCGCCGGAAGGTCGCGATCTGGACGTTCTGCCAGTCGGTCACCTGGGACGTCATGTGGTCGAAGTAGCCGATCTGGCGCTCGTACGCGTCGAGCATCTCATAGCCCTGCAGGGCCCGCTTACGGAGATGGCCGATCAACTGCCCCTGTGGCGTGACGACATCGATCTTCGGTGTGCCGACGTAGGAGTACGGCTTGTTCACCCAGAAATAGGGCATGCCGTCGGGCCTGGTCACGAGGAGGTCGCGCTTGGCCTGGTCGTTGCGGCGCTGGTTGAGCACGCGCCAGGCCTTCTGCGCCCCGCCCACGCCCTGTTCCGCGACATTGGCGACCGGCTGACCCTGTGGGTTCCAGATGGTGTACTTCGCCTCGACCGAGAACATCTCCGGCGGCTGGTCGTAAACGAGCACAGGGGTGTTGAAAAGGTCCACGCGCGAAGTGTACGACCGACACGGTAGGTCGGGGACAAAATTCGATTCGCCTTTAAGCAGGCATAACGAAAGGGGCGGCCCCAGCACCGAGGGCCGCCCCTGACGTTGTCGGACTTAGAAGTCCATGCCGCCCGCGTCGGGAGCGGCCGGGGCCTTCTCCTTCTCGGGCTTTTCCGCGACGACGGCCTCGGTCGTCAGGAACAGCGCCGCGATCGACGCCGCGTTCTGCAACGCCGAACGCGTCACCTTCGCCGGGTCGATGATCCCGGCCTCGAACATGTTCACGTACTCACCGGTCGCCGCGTTCAGACCCCGACCAGGCTCCAGCGAACGAACCCGCTC
>NZ_JBHLZP010000821.1:0-2501 GCF_042429965.1 Actinoallomurus acaciae | reverse complement strand
GGACCGCCCGGACCGCCCGGACCGCCCGGACCGCCCGGACCGCCGGGTCCGCCCGGTCCGCTCGGGAAGCCCGGCCCCGAAGGACCGCCCGCACCACCGGGTGCACCCGATGGCCAGCCCGGCGCGGGTGAGGAGTCGGGCTGCCACTCCTGGGTCTCCGGCGGCGGCCACGAGTCCGGCTGCCCGGGCTGTGCTCCCTGGCCGCCCTCTGGACCGTTGCTCATGGCTCCCCCTATATCAACGCCACTTGTCGCCGTGACCTTACGGTTTGCAGCTATGTCCGACAAGTGATGTCGCCGTTTCTGTTACCTGGCGGAGACCGCCCTGCAAAGGGGGACATCATAGGCGCTGGGCGCATTACGCTGATCGTATGCACGGCTACTTCGGCACGTACCTCAGCGTCGTCGTGTTGTTCCTGCTCGGAGGTCTGATCGTCGGGGGCGGGCTGCTGGCCAACCGGTCGCTGCGCCCGCATCGGCCGACTCCGGAGAAGCTCACGACCTACGAGTGCGGGGTCGATCCGGTCGGCGAGGGATGGGCGCAGTCCTACGTCCGGTACTACGTCTTCGCCTACCTCTACGTGATCTTCGCGGTCGACGCGGTGTTCCTGTTCCCGTGGGCGACCGTGTTCTCCGCCCGGGGCTACGGTTCGGTCACTCTGGGGGAGATGTTCGTCTTCCTCGCCTTCATCGCGGCGGGACTCGCCTACGCGTGGAAGAAGGGTGTGCTCGGCTGGGTCTGAAAGAATGACCGATATGGGTGTCGTCGATCTGCCGGAGCCCCGCATCGGGGCCGCGAGCAAGCTCGCCCCGAAGCCGATCAAGTTCGTGCTCAACTGGGGGCGCCGATACTCCCTGTGGGTTTTCAACTTCGGCCTGGCCTGTTGCGCGATCGAGTTCATCGCGACCTCGATGTCGCGGCACGACTTCATCCGGCTCGGCGTGATCCCGTTCGCGCCGGGGCCGCGGCAGGCCGACCTCATGGTCGTCTCCGGCACGGTGAGCGACAAGATGGCGCCGGCCGTCAAGCGGCTGTACGAGCAGATGCCCGAGCCCAAGTACGTCATCTCCTTCGGCGCCTGCTCCAACTGCGGCGGTCCGTACTGGGACTCCTACTGCGTGACCAAGGGCGTCGACCAGATCATCCCGGTCGACGTGTACGTCCCGGGCTGCCCGCCGCGCCCCGAGGCGCTGCTGCACGGCATCATCCGGCTCCAGGAGAAGATCGCCGCAGAGTCGCTGGGCAGCCGGTACACCCAGCAGGGCGAGCCCGTCGCGCCGGCGCCGGAGGTCGCGCGCAAGCCGCCCACCCCGGCCGTCCTGCGCCGCCCGCTCGTGCTGCCGCCGATGCCGGAGCCGGAGGAGATCGAGGCGGCCGAGGAGCCGACTCTGAGCATCGACCTGCCGGTGGCGGAGTGGGACGCCGTGCGGGCACAGGACGTGACGTCGTCCGAAGGGGAGCCGCCCGTGAAGGAGACCCCGGCCGAGGAGGTCCCGGACGAGAACGCGTCCGCCGAGACCCAGCGGTTGTCTCCCGTCGAAGAGGTTCCGGACGAGGCACCCTCGGCGAAGACCCAGCAGTTGCCTCCGGTGGAGGAGGCCCCGGCGGAGACGACCGAGCGGCTCCCGTCCGTCGAGGAGCCCGAGGCCGCGCCGGAGCCGGAGAGCGGAGGCACGGACCCGCTGCCTCCCGCCGAGGAGGTACGCCGCGAGGCGGCGGCCTTCGAGGAGACCCAGGAGTTCCAGCCCGGGCAGGAGTCGACGCGTGAGGACCCCCTGCCGGTGGCCGAGCCCGAGGGCGGCCCGGCGTCGGCCGAGAAGACCCGCCGGGACCTGCCGCCCGCCGAAGAGGTGCGCAAGGCCGCCGAGACGAGGCAGCGCGCCCGCTGGCGGGCCCAGCGGCTCCGGAAGTTCGCCGAACCCCCGCCGGTCGACGCCGTCGACGACCCCGACATCATCCCGGGACTGAGCGATGACGATTGAGCTGTCCGTGGCGTGGTCGCGACGGTTCGGCGACGAGGTGCACAGCGAGGAGACCTTCGGGCTGCTCACCGTGGACGTGCCGCCGGCGCTGTGGGCCGAGTCGCTGACCTTCGCCCGCGACGACCTCGGCTGCGCGTACTTCGACTGGCTGACCGCCGTGGACGAACTGGAGGACGGGTTCGCGATCGTGGCGCACGTGTACTCCCTGGAGGAGGGCCACCACCTGCTCGTACGGACCCGGGTGCCGCGTGAGGACCCCCGCCTGGCCACCGCGACCGAGGTCTACCGCGGCGCGAACTGGCACGAACGGGAGACCTACGAGATGTTCGGCGTGGTCTTCGACGGGCATCCGGGCCTGACGCCGCTGCTGCTGCCCGACGGCTTCGAGGGCCATCCGTTGCGCAAGGAGTTCGTGCTGGCCGCCCGGGTCGCCAAGCCGTGGCCGGGCGCCAAGGAGCCGGGGGAGTCCGGGCACGGCGCGCCGAGCCGCCGCCGCATGATGCCGCCGGGCGTGCAGGA
>NZ_JBHLZP010000820.1:0-2513 GCF_042429965.1 Actinoallomurus acaciae | reverse complement strand
GACACTCCCCGCCCGGGACACTCCCCGCCCTCCCAGGGGGCGCCGACCCCACTTCCATTGTCAAGCCACCCCACACGCCAAAGAAAGACCGCACGCACGGCTGTGGAAAACCCACGACCCAACCGAGACAGGCCCTAGCGGCTTCCCCTCATTCGGAATCTCTGGAGGATCGATGCACACCACGAAGGTGCTCGGAGTGGCGGCCGCGCTCGCCCTCGGGCTGGCCGCCTGCAGCAGCGGCAACGGCGGCGGAGGCGGCGGCTCGACCGGCGACATCAAGGGGAAGACGATCTCCTTCGTCCCCGGCGTCTCCGGCGACAGCTTCTATATCACCATGCAGTGCGGCATCCAGGCCGAGGCGGCCAAGAACGGCCTGAAGGTCGACATGCAGGCGCCGCAGCAGTTCGACGCGTCGCTGCAGACCCCGATCGTCAACGCGGTCGTCGCCAAGAAGCCGGCCGGGCTCCTGATCGCCCCGACCGACGCCAAGGCGATGGTGCCGCCGCTTCTGCAGGCCAAGCAGGCCGGCATCAAGATCGGCCTGGTCGACACGACGCTGTCGAAGGACGGCATCGCCGGATCCAGCGTCTCGACCGACAACGTGGCGGCCGGCTCCGCGGCGGCGGACGCGCTGGCCAAGCTCATCGGCCGGCAGGGCAAGGTGCTGGTGATCGCGTTCAAGGCGGGCGCCTCCACCTCGGACGACCGTCAGCGCGGCTTCGAGCAGGAGATCAAGAAGTACTCCGGCATCAAGTACCTCGGCGCGCAGGTCAACGACAACAGCCCGGCCAAGGCCGCCTCGATCGTCTCCGCCACCCTGTCGGCCCACCCCGACCTGAAGGGCGTGTTCGCCACCAACCAGTTCGCCGCCGAAGGTACGGCCACGGGGCTGCGCAACGCGGGCCGGCAGGGCGCCGTCAAGACGGTCGGCTTCGACGCCGGGCCGGTGCAGGTGCAGCAGCTCAAGCGCGGTGACGTCCAGGCGCTCGTGGCCCAGCAGCCGTACCAGATCGGCACCCAGGCGGTCGACCAGCTCGTCGCGTCGCTGACCGGGAAGAAGCCCACCGCCAAAATCGGGACAACGACCACCACGATCACCCAGGATGACCTGTCGACACCGGCAGGCCGGCAGGCCGCCTACAAGACGTCCTGCTAGAGGGCGACACGGGCCGCCCACCGCGGCCCGCCCACCATGGAGAAGGGACTGATGGTGGCATCGACCGACGACTCGGTACGTCGATCCGGCCGCCCTCCGTACGCCGCGCAGCGCCAGCAGATCCTGCTGCAGACGCTGCGCCGCGCGGGGCGCATCGACGTCACGGACATGGCGGACCGGCTCTCCGTCTCGACGGAGACGATCCGCAAGGACCTCACCGAGCTGGAACGCCAGGGCCTGCTGCACCGCGTGCACGGCGGCGCGGTGGCCGTGGAGGACCTGTCCTTCGAACCGGCGGTCGCGGCGCGCACCGAGTACACCGAGGAGAAGCGGCGGATCGCACAGGCGGCGCTGGCGGAGGTACCGAACGAGGGCGCGGTGCTCATCGACGCCGGTTCGACGACCGCCTGCCTCGCCGACCTGATGCCCGGCGACCGCGACCTGGCCGTGTTCACCAGCGCTCTGACGATCGCGATGACGCTGGCGACGCGTCCGCGGCTCACCGTCCACACGCTGGGCGGCCGGGTCCGGAGCCGTACGTTCGCCGAGGTCGACAACTGGGCCGTCCGCGCCCTGTCGGAGATCCGGGTGGACGTCGCCTTCCTCGGCACCAACGGGTTCACCGTGGAGGACGGCCTGCGTACGCCGGATGAGTCCGAGGCGACGGTGAAGCGCCTCATGCTCGGCGCCGCCCGCCGCCGGGTGCTGCTCGCCGACCACAGCAAGGCCGGCCACATCAGCCTCTACAAGTACGGCGACCTTTCCGAGATCGACCTGCTGATCACCGACACCGGCCTGCCCGACGCGGACGTCCGCCGGTTCGAGGACGTGGGAGTAGAAGTGAAACGCGCATGATCGTGACAGTCACCCCCAACCCGAGTGTCGACCGGACACTCGCCGTGGGCCGCCTGACCCACGGCGAGGTCGTGCGCGCGAGCCGCAGTTGGAGCGAGCCGAGCGGCAAGGGTGTCAACGTGGCCCTGGCGCTGAGCGCCCACGGATATGCGAGCCGCGCGGTGGTCCCCGTCGGCGGGGCCGAGGGCGCCCGCCTGGAGGCGATGCTGCGCGCGCGGGGCCTGGAGTACGTGCCGGTTCCGATCGGCGGCGAAGTGCGCAGCAACATCAGTGTCCTGGAGCCCGACGGCACGGTCACCAAGGTGAACGAGCCCGGCCCGCGCCTGTCCGACGCGGAGCTGAAGGCGCTGGTCGAGGCGGCGATCGGCGCCGGCGAGCACGCGGAGTGGCTCGTCGGATGCGGCAGCCTGCCGGTCGGCGCCGGGCCCGGCTTCCCTGGCGAGCTGGTCGGCGCGGCCCGGCACACGCCCGCGCGCATCGCGGTGGACAGCTCGGGGGCGTC
>NZ_JBHLZP010000819.1:0-2529 GCF_042429965.1 Actinoallomurus acaciae | reverse complement strand
GAGCGGGCCGACCACGAGCGGGCCGACCACGAGCGGGCCGACCACGAGCGGGCCGACCACGAGCGGGCCGACCACGGGCAGGCAGGCCACGAGCGGGCGGGCGACCACGGGCAGGCTTTGCCACGGGCAAGCCTCGCGCGACGAGGCAGCCGGGCAGAACTCAGGACCGGGGCGTGGGACACGCACCCGGGGCGGGCTCGGTCATGGGCCTTCGTGGCGGCGGCGCCAGCGTTCCTCCATCCGTTCCATGAAGCTCGCCTTCGGCGCGCGGGACGGCTTGGCGCGTTTCCGGGGATCGGATTCCGCCCCGATACCGGTCATGCGCTTCCAGCTCGTCAGGCCCCAGGCGCAGCAGAACACCATGAGGAGGAAGCCCGCGACGCTGATCACGATGCTGATCGGCATCGTGTTCAGGATCGGCCCCGCCATCACCACGATCAGGCCGAGAACGAACCCGATCGCGGCCTTCCAGATCCTGCGCTTGTAGTGGACCTTCGGATCGGTCGAGCGGACCGCGGAAACGAACTTCGGGTCCTCGGCATACAGCGCACGCTCGATCTGGTCGAGCTGGCGCTGCTCGTGGTCAGAGAGCGGCACGGCGCCTCCCAAGGACAGCCCCGCGAAGGGTATACCCACGCCGGACGGAGACATGGCTATCGGTGATATGCCCAGAATACGAGCCGCGACGACCGTGGAAAAGAAAACGCTCCCCCGTAGACGCGCCGATCGCCGAGTCAATCAGCATGTTCACCGTCCGTGGTCACTTGCGTCACACTGCTCTCACTTGTCACGAGGCAACTCCTTACCGTAGTACGCCTTGCGCTCGCCATCGGGGCGTACGAGTGCCGCGGGGCGTACGGCGCCGGTGCCGAACCGCCGGGCCGCAAGGTCCATGACCTGCTCGGCCTCGCGCCAGCCCGTCTCCGACTCGCCCAGTGCGAGCTGACGTGTGGCGTCCCCGGCGGGAATGAGATTTTCGACACGTACGCCGACGAGCCGCAGCGGAATGTGCTCCAACCCGGACGCCTCGTACAGCCCGCACGCTGTGGCGTAGATCTCACGCGCCAGGTCGGTCGGCTCCCGGAGCGTGCGGGCGCGGCTGATCGTGGTGAAGTCGGCCCGGCGGAGCTTGACCGCGACCGTGCGCGCGACGTGGCCGGCGCCGCGCAGCCGCGCGCCCACCCGGTCGGACAGGCGCAGCAGCTCGCGCCGGATGCTCTCGGGGTCGGCGATGTCGACGTCGAAGGTCTCCTCCGCGCCGATGCTCTTGTCCCTGACCGCGGAGACGACGGAGCGTTCGTCCCGGCCCCACGCGAGGTGGTGCAGGTGCTCCCCGACCGCCTCGCCGACCTCGCGCCGGAGCGTGTCGAGCGGGGTCGCGGCCAGGTCGCCGACCGTGTGCAGGCCCAGGCGCAGCAGGATCTGCTCGGTGCGCTCGCCCACGCCCCACAGCGCGGCGACGGGGAGCGGATGCAGGAACTCCACGACACCGTCGGCGGGCACGACGAGCAGGCCGTCGGGCTTGCACCGGGTGGAGGCCAGCTTGGCGACGAACTTGGTGCTCGCGATGCCGACCGAACAGGTGATGCCCTGCTGCTCGGCGACCTGCCGGCGGATCATCTGGCCGATCTCGGCGGGCCGGCCGAGGCGGCGGAGCGCGCCCGTGACGTCGAGGAACGCCTCGTCGAGCGCGAGCGGCTCGACCAGCGGCGTGACCGAGCGGAAGATCTCCATGACGCCCGCCGAGACCGCGGCGTACCTGTCGTGGCGGGGCGGCAGGACGACCGCCTGCGGACACAGCCGCCGGGCCCGGCTCATCGGCATCGCCGAGTGCACGCCGAACCTGCGCGCCTCGTACGACGCGGCGGAGACGACGCCGCGTCCGCCGGCGCCGCCGACGACCACGGGACGGCCGCGAAGGTCGGGACGTTCGAGCAGCTCGACGCTCACGAAGAAGGCGTCCATGTCGACGTGCAGGATGCCGCAGCCGCTGTCGTCCCCGGGCGGCCCGGGCGGCGGCCCCGGCCGGTGCAACTGCTGCTTGCGGCTCACCTCGGTCTCCCGCCGCGCACGACGACCACGAGACGCGCCGTTACCGCCGCCGGGCGAGGGCGTGGAGCTGGGTGGCCACGTCCTTCAGCACCGGATGCATCGCGACCGCCCGTTCGAGGGCGAGAAGGTCTTCGGCGGCGCCGCGCTCACCGTCGATGAGGCCGCTCGGGACCAGGTCGGCGAAGACGCGGACGCCGTGCACCTCACCGACGCCCAGGCCGGAGCCCGCGATGAGCTCGGCCAGCATGCCGGAGGTGAACCGCCGGGGCATCGGGTCGTGCTCGCCCCACCGGCCCTGGGCGCTGGACAGCAGCCGCCGCGCGTCGTCGAACCGCCCCGCGAGCGCCCGGTGCAGCACGGCCGCGACCTGGTTGGCCGCCAGGACGCTGACCGCGCCTCCGGGGCGTACGGTGCGGGCGATCGAGGCCATCGCCGCGGCCGGGTCGTCGACGTATTCCAGCACGCTGTGGCACAGCA
>NZ_JBHLZP010000818.1:0-2559 GCF_042429965.1 Actinoallomurus acaciae | reverse complement strand
CCGCCCCGCCGGCGCCGACGGCCACCGCCACGACGTGCCCGGCCATCGCCGGCGCCGTGACCTCGGCGGCTCCGTGCAGGTCCCGCAGCACCGCGACCAGGTCCCGCCACAGCACCTCGGCGTCGAACGTGTGCGCCACGTCGCCGTCGCGGGGGCGTCTGGCCAGGCGCAGCGTCTTCCCCTCCGGGGTGACCAGCGCCGCGCGGACCGCCGAGGTGCCCACGTCGACGGCGCACACGGCGCGTTCACAGTGCCCCATCGTCGGCCAGCTTCTCGATCTCCTGCTCCGACAGGCCGAGCAGGTCGCGGTAGACGTGGTCGTTGTCCTCCCCGACCCGTGGCGGCGCCTTGCGCACGGTGCCGGGAGTGCCGCCCATCTTGATCGGGATGCCGGGCAGCCGCAGCGGGCCCAGCTCCGGATGCTCGACGTCGAGCATCATCTCCCGCGCGGCGATCTGCTCGGACTCGACGACCTCGGGGATCTGGGCGACCTTCCCGCACGGCACGCCGGCCTCGGCCAGCGCCCCGGTGATGTGGGCGCAGTCGTGCCGGCCGGTCCAGGCGGCGACCTCCTCCTCCAGTTCGGCGGTGTGGGCACGGCGTTCTTCGACGGTGCGGTAGCGAGGGTCGGCGGCCAGGTCCGGCCGGCCCATCGCGGCGCACAGTTTCGGGAACAGCCCGTCGGTGCCGGCGTGCAGGTAGACGTGCCCGTCCCGGGCGGGAAAGACGTTGGCCGGGGCGTTGAGCAGGTCGCGTGAGCCGGTACGGCGGGGCTGCTCGCCGAGCATCGCGTACGCGGCGGGCCGGGTGCCCAGGGTGGAGAACAGCGCGTCGAGCGAGGACACGTCGACGTGCTGGCCCTCGCCGGTGGCGCGGCGGTGCATCAGCGCCAGCAGGGCGCCGATCATGCCGTGGTACCCGGCGATGTGGTCGGCGATGTAGGCGCCGGTGAGCACGGGCTCGCCGTCGGCCGGCCCGGTGACGCTCATCAGCCCGGAGGCGGCCTGGGCGATCGCGTCGAACAGGGCCCGGCCGGCCAGCGGCCCGGTCTGGCCGAACCCGGAGATCGACACCAGGATGACGTCGGGTCTGATGGCCGTCATGTCCTGGTAGGACAGGCCCATCGCGGCCATCGTGCCGGGCCGGTAGTTCTCCACGACGATGTCGCTGCGCTCGATGAGGGCGGCCAGCAGCTCGCGGGCGCGCGGGTGCCGGGTGTCGAGGGTCGCGCCGTACTTGTTGCGGTTGTAGACCATCGTGTAGATGCTCTCGCCGCGGTGAAAGGGCGCGTGCATGCGGGCGTCCTCGCCGCCCGGCCGTTCGACCTTGATGACCTCGGCGCCCATGTCGCCGAGCATCTGGCAGCACAGCGGCCCGGCGATGAACCGGGACAGGTCCAGGACCCGCACCCCGTCGAGCACTCCGGTCATTCGTCGGTCCCGGTGGTCTGGAACGCCGGGTAGGTCCAGGCGTTGACGTCCGGGTCGATCGGGACGTCGAACAGGACGGGCCGGTCGCCGTGAAGCGCCTCGCCGACCCCCTTGGCCAGCAGGGTCAGGTCGGTGACGCGGGCGGCGCGCAGGCCCAGGCCCTCGGCCACGCGGGCGTAGTCGACCTCGCCGAAGTCCACGCCGATCGTGCGCGGGCCGTACTTGACGATCTGCTCCTGACGGATGTTGCCGTACCCGGCGTCGTTGAGGACGACGACGCAGACCCGGCCGGGTACGCGTACCAGCGTCTCCAGCTCGGCCAGGGTCATGCCGAGGGAACCGTCGCCGACCAGGGCGAGGACGGGGCGCTCGGGGTCGATGGCCGCCGCTGCGACGGCGGCAGGCACCGCGAATCCCATGTTGCCGAATCCTACGGGCTTGATGTAGGTGCCGGTCCGGCGCACTTCCCACAGGTAGGACCACACGCCGGGGTTGCCGGCATCGGGGATCAGCAGCGTCTCGTCCGGGCTGGCGTCGCGCAGGACCGGCACGATGTCGGCCGGCGAGAGCGGGGCGGCGGCGCGCGGCTCGGGCCGCCGCCACCACGCCTCCCGGCGCCGCTGGACGTCGTCGATCCAGCCGACGCGTGCCGTGGTGTCGTGGCCGGCCAGCGCCGTGCCCAGCTCGCGCAGGGTCGCGTCGGCGTCACCGACGACGCCGACGGTGCGGTCGCCGTAGTACCGGCCGATCGTCGCCGGGTCCACGTCGATGTGGACGATCCGCGGCAGGTCCAGCGTCCACCGGCTGGTGGAGACGGCGTTGAGGCTGTTGCCCACGGCGATCACCAGGTCGGCCTCGCGCAGCACCCCGGCCGACAGGCCGGTGCCCATCCGGCTCAGCACGCCGCACACCAGCGGGTGGGTGGTGGGGACCGCACCGATGCCGTTGAAGGTCGTCAGCACCGGTGCCCGCAGCGTCTCGGCCAGGTCCAGCGCCGCCTGGCCGGCCTGGGCGCGGTTGCAGCCGTTGCCGAGCCACAGGACGGGCCGGCGGGCCTCGGTGATGAGGTCGGCGGCCTCCCGCAGGGCGTCGGCGGCGGGCCGGGGCCGCTGCCCCACCCACGCGGTGG
>NZ_JBHLZP010000817.1:0-2560 GCF_042429965.1 Actinoallomurus acaciae | reverse complement strand
TTCTGCCGGAGCCGGACGAGGTCGACGTGCCGCCGCGCGGCCATCGCGCCGGGCGCGCCGGCGACGAGGGGCCCGGTCACGATGGCGGCCATGGCCAGGTTCCGCCGGACGGATCGCCCGCGCTGCCGTGGTGAACGAATCGGTGAGGTCGTCATGGGCGCCGACGCTAGGTCTGGCGGGGCTGAGCGGACGATACCGCTCACCAGTGGAAAAAAGGGGTGGCAGGCTGTAGTGCCCGGCCCGGTCGTTAGGGCCCAGACTCATGCCCATGAACGCTGATCGGCTCGCGGCGACGTGGCGCGGTCTGGGCTATCTGCTGGGAAGCCTGTTCACCGCCGTGGTCGCGCTGTTCGCGCTGCCCGTGCTCATCGTCCCGACGATGGCGCGCGCCTGGGCGTCCTGGCATCGGCGCCGCGCCGAAGGGCTGCTGCTCTCTCCGCGCTCCGGCCCCGTCGGCGCCGGTACGTGGCGTGTCCTCGGGTGGCTGTGCACGGGGATCGTGACCGGTCTGGCGTTCGGGCTCGTCGTGGTGGTGTGCGCGGGCAACGCGGTGGCCACGGCCGTCACGGTGCCCCTGTGGTGGGCGCTGCCCGCCGGCACCCGTGCGGGCGGCTTCGCCGCCGGCGTTCCCCTGTCCGGGTGGGGCACGGCGCTGACCCTGGGGACGGCGCAGTTCCTCATCTTCGCGGCCCTCACCTACTGGCTGGTCCCGCCGCTGGCGCGCCTGCACGCCCGGATCTGCGTCGCGTCGCTGTCCCCCTCGGCCGCGGAGCGGCTGGCGCACCGGGTGGAGACCCTGACCGAGACGCGGGCCGGCGCCATGAACGCGCACGGCGCGGAACTCCGCCGGATCGAACGCGACCTGCACGACGGCACCCAGGCCCGGCTGGTGGCCATCGCGATGCGGCTGGGCGCGGCCCGCGAGTCGCTGGGCGAGGACCCCCGGACGGTGGCCAGACTCCTTCGGGAGGCGCACGAGGGCACCGAGGAGGCCATGGCGGAGCTTCGTGCGGTGATCCGGACGATCTACCCGCCGATCCTCGCCGACCGCGGCCTCGCCGGGGCGCTGGCGGCGCTGGGGACCCGGTCGGCGATCGGCACCAGGCTTGACATCGGCGACCTCGGGCCGGTCCCCGCCGCGGTCGAGGCCGTGGCCTACTTCACGATCGCCGAGGCGCTCACCAACGCCGCCAAGCACGGCCGGGCCACCCGGACCACCGTCCGCGCCGCACGCGCCGGTGACCGGCTCTCGATCGAGGTCGCCGACGACGGGATCGGCGGCGCCGACGAGACGCGGGGCACCGGCATCGCCGGGATCCGCCACCGCGTCCTGGCGCTCGACGGCACCGTCCACGTTCACAGCCCCGCCGGCGGCCCGACCACGATCACCGTGAGCCTGCCGTGCGGGTCGTGATCGCCGAGGACAACGTCCTGCTGTCGAGCGGGCTGGAACTCCTGCTGACCGCCAGGGGCTTCGACGTCGCCGCGATCGCCCAGGACGCCGCCGGCTTCGTCGCCGCCGTCACCGAACACCGGCCCGACCTCACCATCGTCGACGTACGGCTGCCCCCGTCCTTCCGCGACGAGGGCATCCACGCCGCGCTCCACGCCCGCCGCCGGCACCCCGGCCTGCCGGTGCTCGTGCTCTCCCAATACGTCGAGCGGCAGTACGCCGGCGAACTGATCTCCGACCGGCGCGGCGGCGTCGGCTACCTGCTCAAGGACCGCGTGAGCCGGGTGAGCGAGTTCGTCGACGCGCTGCGGCGGGTCGCCGCCGGCGGCACCGTCATGGACCCCGAGGTGATCGCGCAACTCCTCACCCGTAACGCCCCCGACCCGATCGCCGCCCTCACGCCGCGCGAACGCCAGGTGCTCGCCCTGATGGCCGAGGGCAGGGACAACGTCACGATCGGGGCCCGGCTCGTCATCACCGAGAACGCCGTCCACAAGCACATCGGCAACGTCTTCGCCAAGCTCGGCCTCTCGCCGGACGACAGCGGTCACCGCCGCGTCCTCGCGGTCCTCGCCTACCTCAGCCGCCGGTGAAGCGCCGGATCTCACGGACGCCGGTGGCCGGTCACGTCGGGCCGGGAACGGCGGCGCGTCGTGCCTCGGCGCTCCCGAGGGCCAGCAGGGAACGGAGGCGTACGGTGTCCTCGGCCAGCGCCGTGACCAGGGCCCCCGGGCCCGCCAGCGGCAGGACGGCCAGCCCGTCGGCGGCGTAGGGCTCCCTCGCCAGGTCCTCTCCCGCGAGCAGGACCGTGCCCGCCGCCTTCGCGGCGCCGAGGACGGCGGCGCGGGCCGCGTTCTCATCCACCCGCAACTCGAGGCGCAGCAGCCGCAGGCCGCCGCACGTCACGTCGAAGCGGCTCACGTAACGGCCCGGACGTTCGCCGTGGCGGCCGAGGACGATCTCCTCGCGCCAGACCAGCGCCGCGTCCTCCTCCAGGCTCACCTCCGCGAGCGCCCGGTGGTCGCAGCCCGCGGCGGCGATGGCCGGCTCCGGCTCGAACACCAGCCGCGCGCCCGTCGCGACGCGGGCCCGTACGGTGAGCCGGGA
>NZ_JBHLZP010000816.1:0-2560 GCF_042429965.1 Actinoallomurus acaciae | reverse complement strand
CGCGGCGCCCCGGCCCGGATCAGTGGACCGGGCCAGCAGCCAGGCCACCGCGTGATGGGTGCGCCGCGACGCGAGGGGCTCCAGGGCCGCGAGCGTGTCCGGATCGGCCCACTGCAGATCGTCGAGCGCCACCAGCACGGGACCCGCGTCGGCGCGCCGGTCCAGGGCCGACCGCAGCCGCTCGATTCGCGGTTCCGGCGGCAACGGCTCGTCGAAGGCGGTCAGGAGGGGTTCGGCGGGTGCGGGCGAGCCGAACTCCCGTGCCCGGCCGGCGACCGTGATCAGGCCGCGCGTGGCGGCCTCGCGCACCGCCTGATCCAGCAGCAGGCTCTTGCCCGAGCCCGGCTCGCCCTCCACCAGGAGGGTCCCCGGCCGCCCGGACTCGGCCGCCTTCAGCAGCCCGAGCACCGTGGTCCATTCGCGCCTCCGGCCGCGCATCGTCCTCGCCGCCGGGCCCGGATCACGGGACACGGTAGCCGTCATGGCTCCAGCGTCCAGTGAGCGACCAGGGCCCGACAGGTCACCGCGGGGCCAAAACCACGCTCCCGTACGGTCCGGGACTCGACCGGCCCCGCGTACTCCGACCTGACGGGTGTCCCCGAGGGTCGAAACGATCAGCGCGCACCGTCCTTGGGGGCCGGTGGTTCCGAAACTGGGTACGTATGCTGGTAAGAGGGGGGAAATGGCTGGTCATCGCGCTTTCTGGGGTCGCGACGGGACCCGGTGCGCCGCCACGCGACGGATGGGGGACATGTCGCGATGCCGATTATTCCGGAGTCGCCGCCCGGCCCGTCCCCGCAGGATCAACTGTCCGGCATGCGGTCGCTGCTCGCCCTGTCCATGGTGATGAGCGAGAGCGACGACCAGAACCACATCCTCGGACTGACGGCCACGGCCGTGCCCTCGCTCGGGCAGTGCCGGCTGGAGGGCGTCCACCTCACCGAGGGCGGGTGGCAGGCGGTGCCGGGCGTCCACGCCACCTCGGACGCCCGGGGAGATCTTGAAACCCAGTTCGCGGTGCTGAGCGTGGCCGGCGGGCCGGTGGCGGTGCTCGGGCGCGCGTGGGCGTGGGCGTTCCCGCTGCGCAGCCTGGACGGTCATCTCGGCTATCTGGTGGCGAGCGCCGACGGCGAACCGACCTCGGCGGAACAGTTCCTGCTGCGCGTGCTGGCCCAGCAGGCGGGGATCGCGATCGCCGGCGCCCGGCAGCGGGCCTGCCAGCGGGCCGACGCCGAACGGCTGCGCGCCGCCAACACCGCGCTCGCCGAGACCGTCGCCGAACTGGAGTTCAGCACGAACGTGCACGAACGCCTCACCCGAGTCGCGGCGGCGGGCGAGGGGCCAGAGGGCATCGCGACCGCGCTGCACGAGCTGACCGGCTACCCGATCGCCGTCGAGGACCGGTACGGGAACCTGCGGGCCTGGGCCGGGCCTCGCCGCCCCGACCCCTACCCGAAGGAGCCGTGGGAGTCGCGCGAGCGGACGCTGAACGAGGCGGTGCGATCATCTCGGCCCCTGCGGCGCCAGGACCGGCTCGTCGTCACGGCCGGCCCGCGCGACGACGTCCTCGGCCTGCTCGCCCTGATCGACCCGGGGGAGTCGGCCGGCCGCTCCGAACGCGTCGCCCTTCAGCACGCCGCGACCGTCCTCGGCCTCGAACTCGCCCATCTGCACAACGTCGCCGAGGCCGAACTGCGGCTCGGGCGTGACCTGGTCGAGGAACTGCTGTCCGGCGCGAGCGAGGAGACCGTGCTGGCCCGCGCCGACGCCCTCGGTTACGACCTGCGGCGTCCGCACCGGGTGGTCGTCGTCGTGGGCCCGGTCGACGAGGGGTTCGGGCGCGCCGTCGGCGCGGCGATGCGGGACACCGGGGTCGGTTCGCTGTTCGCCGTACGGAGCCGGGAGGTGGTCGTGCTGTCCGACACCGACCGGCCGTGGCCGCGCTTCCGCGAGGCCGTACGCCGGGAGCTCGGCGGAGGCCTGTGCCGGATCGGCGTCGGCGGAGCGTACGACCGGCCGCTGGACCTGTCGCGCTCCTACCACGAGGCCCGGCTCGCGCTGCGGCTCCAGACCGCCGTCACGGGCGATCACCAGGCCACGGAGTTCGATCGGCTGGGGGTGTACCGGCTGCTCGCGGACGTGGGCGAGCCCGCGACGGTCGAGGGCTTCGTCCGCGAGTGGCTCGGGGACCTGCTCGACTACGACGCGCGCAAGGGGTCGGAACTGGTGGAGACGCTGAGCCGCTATCTGGAGCGCGGACGCAGCTACGAGGCGACGACGTCGGCACTCGCGATCCACCGCAGCACGCTGAAGTATCGCCTGCGCCGGATCCGGGAGATCTCCGGCCACGACCTGGCCGACCCGGACACGTACTTCAACCTGCAACTGGCCACCCGAGCCTGGAACACCCTCACCGCCCTCCGCGCCACCGACCACCCCTGACCAGTCACCGAGCCCCGCACTCCAGCCACCGAGACCCCCACCCCGCCCGCACTCCGCCCGCACTCCGCCCGCACTCCGCCCGCACTCCGCCCGCACTCCGCCCGCACTCCGCCCGCAC
>NZ_JBHLZP010000815.1:0-2567 GCF_042429965.1 Actinoallomurus acaciae | reverse complement strand
CACTCCCCGCCCTCCCAGGGGGCGCCGACCCCACTTCCATTGTCAAGCCACCCCACACGCCAAAGAAAGACCACACGCACGGCTGTGGAAAACCCACGACCCGACCACTTCGAGACAGGCGCTAGGAGCACCGTCATCGAGCGCGTCACGACCGTCGTCATCGGCGCGGGGCACGCAGGCCTCGCCGCGAGCCACTTCCTCCGCGCCCGGTCGATCGACCACGTGGTGCTGGAGCGCGGCGAGGTGGCGAACTCCTGGCGGCGCGAACGCTGGGACTCGCTGCGGCTGCTCACTCCCAACTGGCAGAGCCGCCTGCCGGGCCTCGGCTACGAAGGCCCGGATCCCGACGGCTACCTGACGATGGCCGAGGTGACCGAGTTCATCGAGCGCTTCGCCAAGGTCTCGGGCGCTCCCGTCCGCACCGGCGTGACGGTCACGTCGGTGCGGCGCGTCGACGCCGGGTACCACGTGACGACGGACGCCGGTGTGATCCGCTGCCGGACGGTGGTCATCGCGAGTGGCGCCTGCAACCGGCCGACGATGCCGCCGTTCAGCGCCGCGGTACCCGCCTCGGTGGAGCAGCTGACGCCCTTCGACTACCGCGGTCCCGCCGGGCTTCCCGACGGCGGCGTGCTCGTCGTGGGCGCGTCGGCGACCGGCGTGCAACTGGCCGCCGAGCTGCGGCGGTCGGGCCGGCCGGTGACCCTCTCGGCGGGGGAGCAGGTGCGGTTGCCCCGCACGTACCGCGGACGCGACGTGCTGTGGTGGATGGACGCCTCGGGCCTGTGGGACCAGCGGTACGACGAGGTCGACGACCTCACGCGGGCCCGGCGGCTGCCCTCACCCCAGCTGGTCGGGACGCCCGAGCGGACGACGCTCGATCTCAACGCGCTCACCTCGATGGGCGTCGAGCCGGTGGGCCGCTGGGCGGCCGTACGCGACGGCCGTGCGCTGTTCTCCGGTGGCCTGCGCAATGTGTTCTCGCTCGCGGACCTGAAGATGAACCGCCTGCTGGAGACGTTCGACGAGTGGGCGCGGACGCAGGGGCGCGACGCCGAGATCGACCCTCCCGAGCGTTTCGCGCCGACACGCGTGCCCGAGCGGGCACGGTTGCAACTCGACCTGCGAAGCGGCGAGATCGCCGCGGTCGTGTGGGCGACGGGTTTTCGGCCCGACTACGGATGGCTCGACGTGCCCGTCGTCGACGAGAAGGGCCGGCTGCGGCACGAGGGCGGCGTGGTCGACGGCCCGGGACTGTATGCGCTCGGCCTGCCCGTGCTGCGGCGGCGCAAGTCCACCTTCATCTACGGCATCGAGGACGACGCGCGCGAGGTGGTCGACCACCTCGCGCGATACCTGGCCGTCGGCCGGTGACCTCAGGCCCCGGAGCCCTTCGCCGCCCGGTCGAGGCGGGTGAGGGCGGGGACGTGCGCGGTCAGGTAGTCGGCGACGCGGCTGCCGCCGGGGTCGTCGTAGTGGGTCGTGTCCGGCCGGAAGTCGATGCCGTTCACCGGCCCGCAGGGTGGCCCGGTCGGGCAGACCAGCGGCGCCACGTCCACGATCGACACCTTGCCGCGGTGCCGGGCCGCCCAGCGGACGTACAGGTCGCGCAGCTTCTCCACGCTCGGCCCCGGGACGTCGAGCCGGTGCGGCGCTGAGCGCTCGTACCAGAGCGGCAGGATGACCACCACCTGTGCGCCGCCGCGACCGACCCGGGCGAGCGTGTCATCCCACTGTGCCATCACTTTTCTCGACCATTCCTCCGAACCCGACGGCACTTTTCCGGTGGCGCCTTCTATGTCCCATATCTCGGTGATCGAATGCCACAGGATGACCGGCGGCGCGTATTTCGTCACGATGGCGTTCTGCTTCGCCTTCACGAGTTTCGGGCAATCGCCGCCGCGGAGCTTCTTGGTGATGTCATGGATGGTGGAAAGGAAAGGCAGCGTGCCGATCGGGCAGCCCGACAGCGCGCCGTCGATGACGCGCACGCCGTGTGGTCCGAGCCGCCGGCCGAGGTAGTAGGCGTAGTCGCGGGCCACCGAGTCTCCGATCACGGCGACGGTCGGCGCGGACGAGGCCGCCGAGGAGCCCGTGACCACGAACGGAAGGGCGTCGCCGCCGGGTGGCGTGGGCTTCGGCAGGTTCATGTGGTGCGGGGGTGGCGGGTCCGTGCGCGCCGAGACGGGCGGGCCGTACGCCGTGATCGTCAGCGAGCACGCCAGCGCGGCCCCTGAGATTCGCCCGGCTATCGACATCGCGGCTTTTGCCGGGTGTTTTCGGGCTGTTTCCGGTGCTGAATTCCTGGTCACAGCGGGGGACCCTAGCCGCTGTAGAGCAGAGCAGCGGCCCGCCGCGTTCATTTGAAAAGATGTTGACCATCGTCATCGGCGCCGTTTGCCCGCGAGAATCGGTCCTCCCGTACTTTTGGACGCGCAGATATCCGCGCCGAGGGGAGTGTCATGCGCCGCTTTCACGCGATGTGGGGCGCCGACCTGCTGGCCGCCGCCTTGGCGGTGGGCGGCTGCGCCGGGCACGGCACCCGGCAGGGCGGCGGCGGAGGGGGC
>NZ_JBHLZP010000814.1:0-2574 GCF_042429965.1 Actinoallomurus acaciae | reverse complement strand
GAGGACGTCGCCGCACCGCCGGTGCCCCTCGCCGAACGCCGCGTCCAGGCCGTGCGCGACGCGCTGTACGCCGAGCACGCCGCCACGGTCATCGACCTCGGCTGCGGGTCGGGCCGCCTGCTCTCCCGGCTGCTGCAGGACTCGTCCCTGGAGTTCGTGGCCGGCGCCGACGTGTCCGCCCGCGCGATCGAGGCGGCGCAGCGCCGGCTGTCGCCGAACCTGCTCCCGCGCGCCCAGGCGGACCGCCTCAACCTGTTCACGGCCGCGCTGACGTACGCGGACCAGCGCTTCCACGGGTACGACGCCGCGGTGCTGATGGAGGTCATCGAGCACGTGGACCCGCCGCGGCTCCCGGCCGTCGAGCGCGTGGTCTTCGGCGACGCCGCGCCCCGCGTGGTGGTCGTGACCACGCCGAACGCCGAGTACAACGTGCGCTACGAGAGCCTCACCGGCTTCCGGCACCCGGATCACCGGTTCGAGTGGACGCGCGCGGAGTTCGGCGCGTGGACCGCGCGGGTGGCCGAGGCGTACGGCTACCGGGTCCGCCACGTACCCGTCGGCGACGACGGCCCGTCCGTCGGCGCGCCGACCCAGATGGGGGTGTTCGTCAAGTGACCGGGCGCGACGAGGGAGTCGAGGACACGTTCTGGTGGTCGCCTGCTCCGGCGAAGGAGGGTTCATGACCGAGCTGAGGCTTCCGGAGATGGGGCTCGTCGTCCTGGTCGGCGTGTCCGGCGCGGGCAAGTCCCACTTCGCACGGCGGCACTTCGCGCCGACCCAGGTGGTCTCCTCCGACCACTGCCGGGCGCTCGTGTCCGACGACGAGAACGACCAGTCGGCCACCACCGACGCCTTCGACCTGCTGCACCACATCGTCCGTACGCGGCTGCGGCGCGGCCTGCTGACCGTGGTCGACGCGACCAACGTGCAGCCGGGGCCGCGTGCCCAGCTCGTCCGGATCGCCAAGGAGCAGGACGTCCTGTCCGTCGCGATCGTGCTGGACGTGCCCGAGTCGGTCGCGACGGCGCGCAACGCCGCCCGTACCGACCGCGACCTGCCCGGCCACGTCGTGCCCCGGCAGCGGCGCGAGCTACGGCGCGGCATGCGCGACCTGCACCGCGTCTTCAAGCGCGCGTACGTGCTGACGGGCGAGGAGGTCGACGAGGCCACCGTCACGTACGAGAGGAGCTGGTCGGACCGGCGCGAGCTGACCGGCCCGTTCGACCTGATCGGCGACGTGCACGGCTGCCGCGCCGAGCTGGAGGAGCTGCTCACGAAGCTCGGTTACGTGATCGAACGCGACGCCCTCGGCCGTGCCGCCGGCGCCGCGCACCCGGACGGCCGTACCGCCCTGCTGCTCGGCGACCTCGTCGACCGCGGCCCGGACACCCCGGGCGTGCTCCGCCTGGCCATGGGCATGGTGAACGCGGGTGCCGCGCTGTGCGTCCCCGGCAACCACGAGAACAAGCTCGTCCGCGCGCTGCGCGGACGGCGCGTCACGGTCGCCCATGGGCTCGCCGAGTCGCTGGAGCAGCTCGCGGCCGAGCCGGAGGAGTTCCGCGCCGAGGCGCTGGAGTTCATGGACGGGCTGGTCAGCCACCTCGTCCTCGACGGCGGGCGCCTCGTGGCCGCGCACGCCGGGCTGAAGGAGGAGTACCACGGCCGCGCGTCGGGCCGCGTGCGCTCCTTCGCCCTGTACGGCGAGACCACCGGCGAGACCGATGAGTACGGCCTGCCGGTGCGCTACGCCTGGGCGAACGACTACCGGGGCGGCGCGACGGTCGTCTACGGGCACACGCCGGTCGTCGAGCCCGAATGGGTCAACAACACGCTGTGCCTGGACACCGGCTGCGTCTTCGGTGGCCGGCTCACCGCGCTCCGCTACCCGGAGAAGGAGATCGTCTCGATCCCGGCCCACCAGGTCTGGTACGCGCCGGTCCGCCCGCTGGAGGCCGAGCCGCCGGCGTCGCGCGGCGGACACCGCGAGTCGGGCGTGCTGCGGATCACGGACGTGGAGGAGGCCGTGGAGACCCGGCTGATGGGCCGGATCAACCTGCGCGCGGAGAACATCTGGCCGGCGCTGGAGGCGATGAGCCGCTTCGCGGTGGACCCGCGCTGGCTGGTGTACCTGCCGCCCACGATGGCGCCCGCCGGCACCTCGGCGCTGGAGGACCACCTGGAGCACCCGGCGGAGGCGTTCGCGGCGTACCGCAGGCAGGGCATCGGCCAGGTCGTGTGCGAGGAGAAGCACATGGGGTCGCGCGCCGTCGTGGTGGTGACCCGGGACGCGGGCGTCGCCGCGGCGAGGTTCGGGGTGGACGACGGCACGACCGGCGCGGTCTACACCCGCACCGGGCGGCCGTTCTTCGGCGACCCGGAGCGGACCGAGACGTTCCTCGCGCGGGTGCGCGCGGCGGCCGGGTTCCTGTTCGAGGAGCTGGAGACCGGCTGGCTGGTGCTGGACTGCGAGCTGATGCCGTGGTCGGCCAAGGCGGTGGAGCTGCTGCGCCGGCAGTACGCCGCGACCGGCGCGGCGGCGCGCGTCGCCCTGCCAGCCGCCGCGGACGCCCTGGC
>NZ_JBHLZP010000813.1:0-2613 GCF_042429965.1 Actinoallomurus acaciae | reverse complement strand
GCTGGGCACGTTCGTGCCGCGGGCGGCGGCGCTGCTGGCCGCCCGCCACCCCGGCCTGCGCGTGAGCCTGAGCGAGGCCGAGCCGCCGGAGGCGGTCCGCATGCTGCGCGCCGGATACGTCGACGTCGCCGTGATCTTCCGGTACGACCAGGAGAACGAGGACGACGGCATCACGGCCCGCCGGCTGCTGGACGAGCCGAGCTACCTGGTCACGGCGGACGAGACCGCACCCGACCTGACGGCCCACGCGGACGCGGAGTGGATCGCCGGCTGCGACCGCTGCCGCATGCACCTGCTCGCCATGTGCGCGCGGGCGGGCTTCACCCCACGCGTGTCGTTCACGACGGACGACTTCGTGGCCGTCCAGGCGATGGTCGCCGCGGGCCTGGGCGTGACGACGCTGCCGGGCCTGCCCCTGCTGGCCGCCCGCAACGACGCGGTGCACACGGCCGTGCTGCCCGGCGCGACCCGCCACGTGCTGGCCGCGACGTACGGCGAGCCGCCCGAGCCCCCGGCCACCGCCGCCCTGCTCGACGCCCTGGCCGAGGCGGGCGCCGCGACGGCCGAGTTCGGCTCCGTGTGACTCGGCAGTCCAAGATCAGCCGGCCGTCGCCCGCGTCGACGCGGCGTGGATGAGCGGCGGGTTGAGGCGGGCGAAGCCCTCCTGGCGCTCGTAGGGGAAGTACGGGTACGGCGCGGGTGCCGCGCTCGCCCGGTCCAGCCGGGCGACCTGGTCCGGGGTCAGCGACCAGCCGGTGGCGCCGAGGTTCTGGCGCAACTGGTGCTCGTCCCGGGCGCCGATGAGGACCGACGCCACGGTCGGGCGCCGGAGCAGCCAGTTGATGGCGATCTGCGGCACCGCCCGGCCGGTCTCCTCCGCGATCTCGTCGAGCGCGTCGACGACGTCGTACAGCCGCTCCTCGTCCACCGGCGGGCCGAAGTCCGCCGTACGGTGCAGGCGGCTGCCCTCCGGCAGCGGCCGGTCCCGGCGGACCCTGCCGGTCAGCCGGCCCCAGCCGAGCGGGCTCCACACGACCGCGCCGACGCCCTCCCGCACGCCGAGCGGCATCAGCTCCCACTCGTAGTCGCGTCCGATCAGCGAGTAGTAGACCTGGTGGGCGACGTATCGGGGGTGGCCGTCGCGGTCCGCGACCGCGAGGGACTTCATCAGCTGCCAGCCGGAGAAGTTGGACACGCCCGGATAGCGGATCTTGCCCGCGCGCACGAGGTCGTCCAGCGTGGCGAGCACCTCCTCGATCGGGGTACCCGCGTCGAAGGCGTGCAGCTGGAACAGGTCGATGTGGTCCGTGCCGAGCCGCCGCAGCGCGTCCTCGCAGGCCCTGATCAGGCGGGAGCGTGACGTGCCGGCGTCGTACGGGCCCTCGCCCATCGGCAGACCGGTCTTGGTGGAGATGATCACCTGGTCGCGGCGGCCCTTGATCGCCGCGCCGAGCACCTCCTCCGACGCGCCGTCGGAGTAGACGTCCGCGGTGTCGAACATCGTGACGCCCGCGTCGAGGCAGATGTCCACGAGCCGCCGCGCCTCCCACGCGTCCGTGTCGCCCCAGTTGCCGAACAACTCGCCCCGGCCGCCGAAGGTGCCCGCGCCGAAGCTCAGCGCGGGCACCTGGAGGCCGGACGCACCCAGCCGTCGATGGTCCATGTCAACACTCCTTAATGGTTCTGTGGTTCCGTTAGCGCTCGGACAGTAGCACGAGAGGGGTGCTTAATGGAACTATGGACCCGTTATGGAGGAACCTGGCTCGATCCGTCCCGGCGGCCGTACGGCCCGCGTCCGGGCGGCGGTGCTACGCGCGGCCGGTGACGCCCTGGCCGAGCACGGCTTCGCCCGACTCGACCTGACCGACGTCGCCCGCCGCGCCGAGGTCGGCAAGACCACCGTCTACCGCCGCTGGGGCACGGTGACCGGCCTGGTCGCCGACCTGCTCACCGACATGGCCGAACAGTCGCTGCCCCGGGCGCGCACCGGCTCGCTGGAGGGCGACCTGCGGGCGAACGCCCGCCTCGTCCGGAGGACGCTGACCGACCCTCGTCAGGGCGCCCTGTTCCACGCGATCATCGCGGCGGCCGCCTGCGACGCCCGTACGGCCGCGGCCCTCCACCGGTTCTACGACACGCGAATCCGCGAGTGGGCACCGTGCGTCGAGGAGGCGATCGACCGCGGTGAACTGCCGAAGGGCACCGACGCCCACGAGGTCGTCCGCGCGGTCTCGGCCCCGCTGTACTACCGGATGCTGGCCAGCGGCGACCCACTGGACGAGGCCTCCGCGGACCGCGCGGCGAAGGCGGCCGTCCTGGCGGCCCGAGCGGGCGCGTACGTCAAGGCCGGGTGAGCGATCGGACCTGTCACGGAGACGCGGCGATCCGTACGCGGTGGCTCTCGCCGTCGGAGAGGAAGTCCCGTCCCTCCTCCGCGACGGTGGTGCGGTCGGCCCGGGAGAGGCGGCGCAGCGGAGCGACGACCACGGTGCCGGAGCTCCAGGTCGCGGCGACCCGGCCGTCGACCAGTACGACGCAGCATGGCGCCGTGTCGGGCGCGAAGGCCGGGCAGGGCGCCGCCGGGCCGTGGGCGCCCGGCGGCTGTCGACGCCG
>NZ_JBHLZP010000812.1:0-2613 GCF_042429965.1 Actinoallomurus acaciae | reverse complement strand
TCACCACGCCGGCCACGACGGTCACCGCCTCGACCGCGGTGGGCGGGACGGCGCCCGCCGACGGCCGTGCCGCCGACCCGGTGCAGGTGGCGCCGAAGGCGGGGCTGCTCGCCCGCACGCTCCCGGCCCCCGGCGTCCCCGGGGAGGGGCTCTACCTCGTCACCGAGGACGGCGCCAGGTTCCCGGTGGCCGACGACGCGGCGGCCAAGGCCCTCGGTTACTCGACGTCCGCGGCGGTCGCCGTGCCGGCCGACCTGCTGGCGCTGCTCCCGACCGGTCCCGTACTCCGCACGCTCGGCTCGGGAGGAGGTGGCGGCTAGCCGACCCTCCGTCCCCGTCCTTTCCATTCCGATTCGCAAGGAGAGATCCCATGGCCGGTGAGTTCGGGAATTTCGACCCGTCCACCTACCACTTCAGCGACGCGGACCTGCAGCAGATCATCAACAAGACGCAGGACGCCATCAACGAGATGAACGTCGTCAACAACACGGTGCAGTCGCACACCGACTCACTCGTCGACGCCAACCGCTCCGACTCCGGGCAGATCCTGTCGGGTCACCTGACCACCTGGACGTCGGACTTCCACACCTGTGTGAACAACCTGACCGACCTCAACCACAAGGCCCAGGCCCTGCTGCAGATCAACCGCGCCACCAACAACGACGCCACCGGCGGAGCCAGGTAAGAGTCCGAGACAAGGAGACCGACGATGGCCGATCAGTTCTGGGTCAACCACGGCAACTACGGCGACGTGAACTCCGGCCTGGTCAACCAGGTCGTGCGCATGGACACGATCATGACCGACCTCAACGCCACCCTGAGCCGGATCAGCGAGGCGAGCGGCGGTAAGGCGACGCCGCTCTGGCAGGAGCAGCAGAACAACTGGAACCGCTCCTACACCGAGATGAAGAGCCAGCTCAACACCCACACGCAGTCGTCGATCCAGGTCGCGGAGACCTTCCAGAACGGCGACAACCAGGGCGCGCGGGCGATGGCCTGACATCGGGGCCGTGCAGTCCCGGTCCCGGGCCCCGCGGCCCGGGACCGTCACCCCGATCCCGGAAAGAGGAGATGTGGACGACACCGGAAAGATCACCTCGTTCGACAAGACCCACTACGACCAGCTCATCGCCCATCTGCGGGCCGTCGATGACGTCCTCAACACGACGCCCCGCTATCTGGGCCCGTCGGCGGACCTGAAGCTCGACCCCACGCTCAACTCGCGGTTCCACCCCGGGGCGCAGGACTGGTCGGTGGCCAAGGACTTCATCACGCAGGCGGGCACGTTCGGCACCTCAGTGCACACGCGGCTCACCACGTACGAGACGGACCTGCGGGCCTTCTACACGGCGCTGAAGAACGCCGAGGACGTCTTCGACGACACCGACGACCTCACCACCTACGACGCCTCGAAGTTCGAGCGGAACTACCCCGACGTCGGCGGCGGGACCACGACCCCCTGACCGGACCGGCGGGCCCGGCGTACTGACCGCGTGAGGAGAAGGAGCCATGGCGGACGATTCCGGTGGCCTGAGCGTTCCCGGCACCGACAACTGGAGCGAGTGGACGTTCGAGCAGGCGCTCAAGGCGCTCACCGGAGAGGGCGCCGACCTCCACACGCCCGCCAAGGCCACCTTCTTCAACGTCAACCCCAGTCCCGGTGACAAGGACGAGATCAGCTACCACGCCTGGGGCGATTACTACTACGGCGTCAACGTCAACCACGACGCCGTCACGGCGTGGACCCAGGCGGTCGACACGATCGACGAGATGATGCCGGACGTCTCCCGGGGCAAGCGCGGCAGCATGGACCACCAGACGCTCGTGGACCTCGCGGGGGCGATCAGCGACTTCGGCGGATGGGCCCAGGCCGTCGCCGGTGGCATGAACATGTGGTCGCAGCGGCTGGATTCCGACGACTCGTCCTTCCGCGGCAAGGCGGCGTTCCTGATCTACTGGCGGCTCAAGGCCAACGGCGACGGGCTGACCGACACCTACGAGCAGGTCACCACCCGGCACGGACAGCCCATGGCGACCGTGGTCATGGACGCCGCCAATGAACTCGGCACCTTCAACTCGACGATGTCGACGGCGTGGAGCACCGTCTCGGCCGACATCAGGAACTGGATCCAGCAAGCGCTCGACGACGTCTACTCCACCATCTGGCAGCACATCACCAGCGCGGGCATCGTCAAGGGCCAGCCCGGTTACGTGCTGGACGAGATCGCATTGGGCGGGCTGAACGTCGACGGGGCCAAGCAGTACATCCGGGACACCATGGCGAAGTTCCCGGACGGTGACCTGACCTCGTCGGCCACCTGGTCGACGCTCAACGGCAAGGTCGTCGACAGCGTGGCCGACAAGCTCAAGTCGATGCTCGACACGCCGGCGCAGACCGCGATCAGCTCGCTCGCCCCCAAGTACGTCCTGGCCACCAGCTCGCTGATCGAGATCACCGCGCCGCCGGCCGAGTCCCCTCCCCAGCCCGACCCCTCGACCGACGGGCCGCCCGACGGAAGCGGCGACATCCCCCCGCCGGACGGCGGCGGCAACCTTCCCCCGCCGGACGGCGGCGGGGGCGGTGACGGCGGGCTCGACCTGCCCGGCGGAGGC
>NZ_JBHLZP010000811.1:0-2619 GCF_042429965.1 Actinoallomurus acaciae | reverse complement strand
CTGCCGGACGGCCTGGCGACGCCGCTGGGCCGGTGGTTCACGGGCGGCCACGAGCTGTCCGGCGGGCAGTGGCAGCGGCTGGCGCTCGCGCGCGGCCTGATGCGTCCGGCGCCGCTGCTGACCGTCCTCGACGAGCCGACGGCGAGCCTGGACGCCGTCGCCGAGGCACGGCTGTTCGCGAGGTTCGCGGAGGTGTCCCGTGCCGGGCGCGAGGCGGGCGGTGTGACGCTGCTGGTCTCGCACCGCTTCTCCACCGTACGGATGGCCGACCTGATCGTCGTCCTGGACCAGGGCCGCGTCGCGGAGGTGGGCGGCCACGACGCGCTCCTTCGCTCCGGCGGCACCTACGCCCGGCTCTTCACCCTCCAGGCCCGCGCGTACCTCGACCCGCCGTGATCTCGTCGCGGTCCGCCGACGGCGAAGCGCGTGGCAGGCCGTACGGACGCGTGACAGGGTCCCGGTGAGGCGAGGAGGGCGCATGGCAGCGGCGGCGTACGACGCGATCGCGGACTGGTACGAGCAGGAGTTCCTCGGCGACCGGGACGACCCCGACCCGATCGGCGTCGATCGGGCCCTGCGCGACCTGCTCGGGCCGGGCTCGGGCACCTGTCTGGAGATCGGCTGCGGCACGGGCGTCCACGCGGCCACCGTCCGCGCGCTGGGCCGTACGCCGGTGGGGGTGGACCTGTCCGCGGGAATGCTCCACCACGCCCGGGGCCGCCTGCCGACCGCGCGCGGCGACGCCGAGCGCCTGCCGGTCCGCAGCGGATCACTGGACACGGTGATCGCCGTGATGGTGCACACGGACATGCCGGGCTATCCGGCCGTCCTACGCGAGGCCGAACGCGTGCTGCGTCCCGGCGGGGTGTTCGTGCACGTGGGGGTCCATCCGTGCTTCTGCGGCGGCTTCGCCGACCGTACCGACCCCGAGGCGGTGGTGATCCGCCGTGGCTACGCCGACGGCCACTGGACGAAGGCGTCATGGACGGACCAGGGCGTACGCGACAAGATCGGTGCCTCCCACTGGCCGCTGCCGGCCCTGCTGAACGCCTTCCTCGACGCCGGCCTGCCCCCGGAACGCTTCGCCGAGGGCGGCGGTCCGACCCCGGCGGTCTTCGCCGTACGGGCACGGAAGCCGCGAGAGTCCTGCGGCTGAGCCCGGCCCTCGATGACGGCCTTGGCGCGGCGGGAGGCCTGGCCCGTTCCGGACAGCCGGCGGCGCCAACCCGGCGACGGGCTCATCGGTCGTAATGGCGACGAACGCCTATAAACCGGGATACATCCCCCGGTGCGGGCATCCGCCATCCGAAGGAGATCCATGTCCATCTCGTCGAAGCGCGCCCTGGTCATCGGCGCCCTCGCCCTGCTGAGCCTCGGCGCCGTGACCGCCCCCGCCGGGGCCGCGGAGGAGGAGACCGGCTGGCGCATCGCCGCCCTCTCCCCCTCCTACACCGGAGGGGACGACTACCAGGACGTCACGGCGACCGGTCCCGACGACGCATGGGCGGTCGGAACCGCACCGTGCTGCGCCGCCGACGCCAGGAAGATCAGCCACTGGGACGGCACCGCATGGCGGCCCGTCACGCTGCCGGCGGCTCCGCAGGGCGCCGTGGAACCCACCCTGCGCTCGGTCGGGGCGTCGTCGACGGATGACGTCTGGGTGTTCGGCGACGGCGCGGACGGGCCGGGGTTCGCCCATCACTGGGACGGCGTGACGTGGTCGACGACGGTCTTCGGCGCGGAGGTCCGGATCAAGGAGACCGCGGTCCTCGGCCCGCGGGACGCCTGGTTCACCGGTCTGGAGTGGACCGAGCCCACCGGCGACCGGCCGATCGTCGAGCACTACGACGGCGACGGCTGGACGAGAACTCCCCTGCCGGACACGCTGGAGGATGTCAACGCGATCAGCGCCACCTCGGCGAACGACGTCTGGGCGATGGGATGGAGCGGGTCCGCACCGGTCACCCTGCACTGGGACGGGTCGGCGTGGCGCACGATCGGCCTCCCGGCACCCGACCTCGACGCGGGTTTCGGCGTGGCCGAGGGCGACATCCTCAGTGTCGGTCCCGACGACGCGTGGGCGAGCGGGATCCTGGTCGACGACGGCGTCCGGCCGGGCCCGGTGCTGTGGCACTGGAACGGCCGGCGCTGGCGCCTGGTGAACGTCGACTCGCCACAGGACTCACTCACCACACTGGCCCCTGACGGCCGGGGCGGCCTGTGGATGGTCTCCGCCGGCCCGCGTCCGACCGCCGACCTGCTGCACTACTCACGCGACGGCCTCACCCGCGAACCGGCTCCGGTCGAGCCCGGCACGACCGCCGACGTACGCGAGCTCACGCTCATCCCGGGCACGCACGCACTGTGGGGCGCCGCCACCCTGACGAACGACGACGGCCGGTCGGCGGCGGCCGTCTACCGCTACGACCCACCGGCGGCCTGACCCGCCGGCACGGCTCGGGGCGTCCCTGCGGCTACCGCGCCCCGAGGATCGACTTGGTGAGCTGGGCGCGGGCGATCGTCTGCTCGTCGGCCGCGGCGACCACGGACAGGAACGCGAGGCGCCGGGTGCGGCGGTCCAGCCGGCCGTGGACCTCGACCCGGTCGCCGTCCCTGGCC
>NZ_JBHLZP010000810.1:0-2619 GCF_042429965.1 Actinoallomurus acaciae | reverse complement strand
CGGCGGTGGAGCTGATGACCACCGACCACCTCACGCCGGCGCAGAAGGCGGGCAGTGAGCTGTTCCTCGGCTCGGGCGGCTGGGGGTTCGGCATCGCGGTGGACGGGGGCCGCGACGACCTGGCCACGCGCCCGGGACGCTTCGGCTGGGCCGGGGGCCTGGGCACGACGGCCGCCGCCGACCCGTCCGAGGGGCTCGTGGGCGTCCTGTTCACCCAGGCCGCGATGACGTCGCCGCGCCCGCCGCGGGTGTTCCAGGACTTCTGGACCACGGTGTACGCGGCCATCGACGACTGAGCGTCGTCGTCGCGCCGACCGGCTTCGTCATCCTCGGAGCACGAGCAGGATCGCCAGGGACACCAGCACGGTCACGCCGATCGCGTTCGTCACGAGCGGCATGCGGGTCACGCGGCGGTCGTCCCACTCGTCGTGGCGGCTGGCGTACCGGGCCGCCGCGGTCGCGGCGCGGCCGGTCCCGAAGCCCGTGCCGGTCAGGAGCGTGGGCACCGGTCCCTGATGGGCGAGCAGCAGCCCGAGCGCGACGACGTACGGGGCGCTCGCGGAGACGTACGTGCGCACGCCGGTGCCCAGCTCGAACCCGAACTGCAGCGCGCCCCGCCGTACCCGGGCGCGCAGCACCTCCTGCGGGATCTGCCGGGCGTTCTGCGGCATCGGGATCCGCACCCACCCCGCCTCACGCGCGACGCCGAGGGCCGCCACGGCGAGGATGAGCGCGGTGCGCACCGGTCCCGGAAGGGGCGCCGCCAGGCCGGACAGCAGCCACAGCACGGTCGCGGTGACCTCGCCGCCGAGCAGCAGCCCGGCGGAGAAGACGGCGAGGACCTGGCCCTGCCGTACGGGAGCCCGCCAACCTGGCGAGAACAGCACGAAGTCGCTGTTACGCGTTCAAACCGAGCCGGACAGCGAATAGCCGGCGAGCACCCCCACCGAGGCCCAGCACAGCACCGCCTGGTCGGCGGCCGCCGCCGCGACGGCCAGCAGGGCCAGTACGGCGAACGGCAGCATCGGCTCGGTCAGCCCCCGGCGCAGGCGCCCCGCGGGCACCCGGTCAGCCGCGAGCATGCGCCCACCCGCGGACGGGTTCGAAGCCCGCCGGACGCGGGCCGCGCGAGGGCGGGATCCGGTCGAGTCCGATCACGAGGGCACCTCGCTCCGCCTCCGCCGTCCGGGCTCAGCTGCAGGCATACGCCCACCGGCAGATGGACTTGTACCAGGTGCCGGCGGCGCTCTTCGTCCAGCCGTCGTGGCAGCGCCAGGTCACCGATGTCGGGCAGTCCCCGCAGGGGTTCGCGTAGTGCCAGATCCAGCCGTCGTACTTGGAGCCGTAGCACTCGTTCGGCCGCAGCTTGTACTGGCCCGGGTCCGAGACGCCCGACTTGTGATAGCCGCGGTACGTGCCGCTCGTCCGGCACGCGGTGGACACCACGGTGCTGGGCCCGCAGCCGGGGGAGCAGTTGTGCGACGACGCGTACGACGGGCACGTGCTGTAGATGTCGTAGTAGCCCGGGGTCAGGCCATGCGTGTAGGTGCCCGGGGTCCAGCCCTTGGTGCCGGGCCCCGAGGCCGCCAGGGCCTTGCGCGCCGGGGTGAAGACCCCCACGGCGACCAGCCCGGCCGTGGTGCCGGCGGCGATCACTCCGCCGAGAAGGGACCGGCGGCCGACGCCTTCGGCGGTCGCCGCGGGCGCGCGGCGGCGTACCCGCTCGGCGCCCTCCGGGCGGGGGCCGCGCAGCGGGGGGATGCTGTCGAGATCGAGCATGGCCACTCCTCGTTCCCGCGGCCGCTCGGGGCCGCGTCAGGTCTCACCGTGTGCTGGGGTCCAGCTCCGCGTCGCCGTGCAGCCGTCCACCGGCGTCGGTGACCAGGGCGTGCAGGCCGCGGATCGACCCGACCGGCTCCGCCGTGCGCACCCGCCCGTCGGCGCCGATGATCACTCCGTACGGCGTGGCCGGGACCTGGTACGCCGTGAAGAGCTCGGCCTGGCGCGACAGGACCGCGATGTTGGCCGGCGGGTCCCCGCCGATCGGCTCCTCGGCGAAGATCGCCCTGGTCGCCGGGGCGCCGCGGAGTCCGAGCGCCTCCTGGAAGACGTCGTGGCAGACCGGGCAGTCCTCGCTCAGGAACAGCAGGAGGGTCGCCTGCCCGGGCTCGGCCCGTACGACGTCCAGGGCGGGCGCGGGCGTGCCGGCCCGCAGTCCGAGGTCGCGGGTGCGCGGCCCCTGCGTGAGCTGGTGCACCTGGCGCACCAGCCCGGAGACGACCAGCGCGAGCAGCACGATCGCCACCCACGTCAGCAGCAGCGCGGTGGTCTCGAAACTCATGGGCCCTCCTTCGGCGGGGGAGTGACCTCGGACGTCGTGTCCCCGATTCGCTCATTCATGGGGCGGCCCGCCTTTCGGGATCGAACATGGCCTGCGGCAGCAGCGAGAGCAGCACCCCGAACACGACGGAGGCCAGGACCGCGATCGCGGTGTGGGCGCCGTGCGCCGGCGTCGTCCCGTCGGCCGCCACGAGAGACGCGAGCGCGAGCGCGGCGGCGCGTCCGGCCACCCAGCCGCTCATCGGCGTGTCCCCACCCGGCCCGGTCGCACAGCCGCAC
>NZ_JBHLZP010000809.1:0-2625 GCF_042429965.1 Actinoallomurus acaciae | reverse complement strand
CGTTCACCGCGCCCGCCTGCGCGACGACGGGCACCTGGGTCGAACCACCCTGCCCCGGCCGGGCGGTGAAGCGCAGCGTGCGGGTGCCTTGCGGACTCAGGTCGCCCAGGTCGCAGGCCAGCGCGGTGCGGTCGGCGCTGGACAGGCAGCCCGGCGCCACGGCCGTCCACGAGGCCGGGCCGAAGGTGCTGAGCACGAGCGTCGCCGCGCGCGCCGTACCGCCCACCGAGCGCACCGACACGGCGTAGCGGATCCCCTCCGGTGCGCGGGCCAGGGTCTGGATCGAGGTCACCAGGTGAACGGCGGGC
Organism: Actinoallomurus acaciae; assembly: GCF_042429965.1. Lineage (NCBI taxonomy): Bacteria > Bacillati > Actinomycetota > Actinomycetes > Streptosporangiales > Thermomonosporaceae > Actinoallomurus > Actinoallomurus acaciae. The sequence goes on along the minus strand of NZ_JBHLZP010000809.1, from coordinate 2,317 downwards.
GTCGCGACCGCGGCGGCGCTGCCGAGCAGGGCCGGGCCGATCAATGCGCCGGCCGTGCCCATCGTCGTGGTGAGCAGCGTGCCGGGTGTCACCTTCATGGCGGGACGTCCCCCCAAGGTGTGGATAGCCGGGCGGCCTTCGAGGGGGGCGGGCAGGTGGCACCCGCAAGGCGAGTCGTTACTTCTTATAGCCGGGTCACCACGGATTGTAACCTGCGGCACTCTCATCCTTGTTTCGCCTGATGAAAGGATCCTTTCGTAGGATGCCGTCAACGGGGAGAGGAGAGGTCGGGTGACGGGGGATGACACGGGGACGCGGGCCGCGTCCGGCGTACGGTCGCTGGAGCGGGCGTTCGAACTGCTCGAACACCTCGCCGACGCGGGCGGCCGGCTGGCCCTGACCGAGCTGGCGGAGACCTCCGGGCTGCCGATGCCGACCATCTACCGGCTGATGCGCACCCTGGTCAACCGGGGGTACGTCCGGCAGGAGCCGTCCAAGCGGTACGCCCTCGGCCCCCGCCTCATTCACCTCGGCGAGACGGCGGGGCGGCTGCTGGGGTCCTGGGCGCAGCCCGCGCTCGCGCAGCTCGTGGACGAGGTCGGCGAGACCGCCAACATGGCGGTGCTCGAAGGCGATGAGGTGGTGTACGTCGCGCAGGTGCCCTCCAAGCACTCGATGCGCATGTTCACCGAGGTCGGCCGGCGCGTGAACCCGCACTGCACCGGTGTGGGCAAGGCCCTGCTCGCCCAGCTCCCCGACTCCGTGGCCGGCGAGATCATCGGCCGTACGGGCCTGCCCGCGCACACGCCGCACACCATCACCGACCCGGCGGCGCTGCTGAAGGAGCTGGGCCTGATCCGCCGGCGCGGCTACGCCCTCGACGACGAAGAGCAGGAGATCGGCGTGCGCTGCGTCGCCGTACCCCTCACCGGCACGCCGACCCTGGCCGCGATCTCGATCTCCGGGCCCCAGGGCCGGCTGCCCCTCAACGTGATCGACGACGTGGTGCCGATCATGCGCCGCACGGCCGGACGCCTGTCGGAGAGCCTCTCGGCGTGACGCTCATCCCCACCGCGATCGCCCGGTCGGAGGTGGGGTACAAGTGATCTCATGGACAATTTGACCATTGCCGTACTGGGAACCGGGATCATGGGCGAACCCATCGCCCGTAACCTGCTGCGCGCCGGCTTCGGCGTGCGGGCCTGGAACCGTACCCGAGCCAAGGCCGAGCTCCTCGCCGAGGACGGAGCGGTCGTGTGCGACGAGGCCGCCGAGGCGGCCGACGGCGCGGACGTGGTCGTGACCATGCTGCACGACGGCGACGCCGTCGAGCAGGTCATCGCGGGTGTGCTGCCCGCGATGGAGGAGGACGCGATCTGGGTGCAGATGAGCACCGTCGGCGCCGAGGCCACCGACCGGCTGGCCGAGCTCGCCCGCTCGCGCGACGTCGCGTACGTCGACTCCCCCGTGCTCGGCACCCGCAAGCCCGCCGAGGACGGCGCCCTCGTCGTGCTGGCCTCCGGCCCCCGCGACGAGCGCGTCGACCGGATCTTCGAGGCGATCGGGTCCCGCACGATGTGGATCGGCGAGGGCACCGAGGCGTCCCGGCTCAAGCTCGTCGCCAACAGCTGGGTCCTCGCCCTCACCACGGCGATCGGCGAGGCGGTGGCGCTCGCGGAGGCGTTCGACATCGACCCCCGCCTGTTCCTGCAGGCGATCGAGGGCGGCCTGATGGACACGCCGTACGCGCACCTCAAGGGTGAGGCGATCATGAAGCGCGAGCTGCCGGCGACCTTCCGGGCGACCGGCGCCGCCAAGGACGCGAGTCTGGTCGCGGCGGCCGGCCGCGCCGCCGGGGCGAACCCACGACTCACCGACGCCATCCGCGAGCAGTTCCGCCGCACCATCGAGCTGGGCCACGGCGATGAGGACATGGCCGCCGTCTACTACGCGGCGCGGTCGCAGGGATAGCGCCGTCATGTCGGTGAAATGGCCCTACTGAATGTCCGGGAATTGGGAGGATAGTCGCCTAGCGGAACCCCGGGGCATCTGCCCGCGTCCCACCTGTCTAGCCGACGGGGAAGCGAAACATGACTGTATCCACCCAGCAGGTCGAAGGTCTGGACGCGACGGAACTCCATATCGGAAGACTCGAGGACGCGACGATACGCGTGTCCCTGGACCCGTACCTGTCGGTGCTGGCCCTCACGACCGACGCCCTCGGCGGACGCCGGCGGGGCGCGCCGGAGTCGTGGCGGCGGCGCATCCGCTCGGCCGTCTCGCCCGCGCAGGCCCAGGCGGTGTGGCCGCTCGTGGC
>NZ_JBHLZP010000808.1:0-2626 GCF_042429965.1 Actinoallomurus acaciae | reverse complement strand
CGACCGCAGGGGCCGGCCGTTCCACCTGACCGCGCAGGCCGCGCTGCTGGCGGCGATGCTCGCCGACCTGCCCGAGCTCGGCCGGCTCGCAGGTACGGACGACTCCGCCGAGTTCGCCGCGCGGGCCCGCCGCGACCCGGCGCTGCGCGAGGGGATCCGGCTGCTGTGGCGCCGGGAGAACCGGGTCCTCGAGCAGTCCCCGCTCACGTCCGACGGCGTCTGAGCGGCCCTTCATTGACGCGCGGAACCGGATTCACCAGCGAAGCCATACTTTTTTGCGGCTTTGGCCATACCATGGGGCCATGGCCACGGAGAAGATCACGGTGACGGTGCCCGCGGAGGTGCTGGAGAGCGCCCGCGCCGCCGTCGCGTCCGGAGCCGCGCCGAGCGTCTCGGCCTACGTCTCCGAAGCCGTACGCGACCGTGCGGCGCGCGACAGACTCGTCGCCGCCGTGGAGAGCCGCTGGGGACCGTTCGATGACGAGGCGACCGACTGGGCGCGCCGGATATTCGAGAGTGCCGACGGGGACTCCCGGCGGACTCGGTGAACCTCTCCGGCCGCGTACTGGACGTTCCCGCACTGGTGGATCTCGCGACCGGCCGTAGCCAGCACATGCGTGCGCTGGTCGGCTTCGTCGCGGCCCGCGGCTACAGCCTGGTGGCGCCCGCCACCGCCCTGACGAAGGCCGCCGCCGTGACCGACGAGCGCGGCCTTCAAGAGCTCGCCTGGGCGGTGGAGAGCGCCTCGGTGGTGGTGCTGGCCCTCGACGAGCACAACGCGTTCGCCATCGGCGACGCCGCCCGCCAGGCCGGCATCCGCGACATCGTCGACGCGCACGTGGCGCGGGCGGCCGCCGACCGAGGCTGGCCGATCGTCACCAGCGTGGAGGCGGCGGCCAAGTGGAAGACCCTCGGCCTGGCGGTGCAGAGCCTGCCCTGAGCCGTCCGGTCAGCGAGCGCTCTCGGAGGTGGACACCACGGCCGACAGCAGCCGGCGGGCCTCATCGGCGAACTCCGCGTCGACCAGGAGGTCGTACCGGTCCGCCACCACCGACGGCGCCGACATGTACCCCCTCTTCTGGAGGAGGTAGGCGACGGCCGAGAAGGCCGCGCCGAACAGGATGCCCAAGATGATGCCCGAGATCACCGCGCCCACCACCCAGGGCGTGACGACCCAGAAGATGATGCCGATCAGCAGCCCGATCCACGCTCCGGTGCCCGCGCCGGTCAGCAGCGCACGGCCGAGCGTCCAGCGGCCGAGGATGCGCTCCTCCAGCTTCAGCCCGGTGCCCACGATCGTGACGTGTTCCACCGGGAACTTGTGCTCAGCGAGCGAGTCCACGGCGTTCTGGGCGGCCTCGTGGCGGCTGTAGGTGCCCAGCACGACCTTGTGCGGACCGATGGTGCTCCGTTCGCTCATTCTCGGACCCCCGTTTCCCGTTGGTCGGTTACGGCGACTGACGCGATGCCACAGACGGCACCGGAGTGAGGCGCGGTCATTCCTCTTCTACGGCGACGGCCTCGGCGACCGCCTCGGGACGGTCGTACCGGCGGTCCGGAATTCGCCGCAGCGCTTCGACCACCGGCCAGGGGGCGCCTTGCCGCCCGGCGTGCCCGACGAGATCATCACGGCGCGTCGGATAGGGAATATCGCCGAGATAACCGCTCGCCAGTTCCGCGAACGCGCGGCTCACCTCGGCGGGCCGCGAATATCGCCGGTCCGGGAGCTCGCGCAGGGCCGCGATCACGCGGTCGAATTCTTCGCGGGCGTGCGCGAGAAGTTCGTCGCGAGTGGCGGGAAAACTGGCCTTGTGCAGGTGCCGCTGCAACAGGGCCGGGCTGATCAATTTGGTATCGCCCATGGATTCGGTCGCCCCCGATTCTCAAGCAACGCATCGAGAAACGCGCCCACGCCTCGCTGAAATCGGCCGGGCGTCATTCGACCTCATTTCCGGAGTCTACCTTCGCCGCCGTGCCCCGGGAAGTCGTCCCAGGTCGCACGGTGTTCAAACGGGCGTCAGCCGGCCGCCGAGAAAGGCGAGCTGGGCGGGCAGGCGCCGCAGCCAGAATGCGCCGTCGTGGCATCCGCGCGTCATCGCGCCGGCGGGGTGCAGCCGGTCGCGCAGCCGCCGCACCATCGGAGCGAACGGGTCGCTCGTCCCGCAGTCGACCCACGCCGGGACCTCGCGAAGCCGTCCCAGGCCGCGGAACACGTCGTACCGGGCGAAGTCCTGCGGACCGTCGAAGGCCTGGTGGTTGGTCCGGCGGGCGTTCGCGTACGAGGGGAATATCGCGGGCGACGACGCGACCATCGCCGCCATGCGCGGCGCGCCCACCGTCTCGGCGAGCACCAGAGCCCCGTACCCGCCCATCGACCAGCCGATCACCCCGAACCGGTCGGTCCGCGCGCCCTGGCGGCGCAGGAGCGGCAGCAGCTCATCTGTGATCATCGCGATCGGGTCGTCGCCGCTCGCCCGCGGGTGCCAGTACGAGCCCGGCCCGCCGTCCACCGCCACCAGAGCGAACGGCGGCGTGCTCCGCGTCCGTACGGCCTCGGCGAGATAGCGGTCGAGCCGCAGGCCGCGGGCGGTGTTCGCGCCGGTGCCGCCGGTGCCGTGGAGGTCCG
>NZ_JBHLZP010000807.1:357-2985 GCF_042429965.1 Actinoallomurus acaciae | reverse complement strand
CGCGGACGCTCCCGGCGAGGGCACGCGGCGGGCGCGGGACGGGTGGGCCAGCGGCGAGCACGCGCTGCGCGTCCTCGGCCCGCTGCACAGGCTCGCGTTCACTCGGCGCGCCGTCACGCTCGACGCGGGCAAGCCGGTCGACCTGGGGCTCACCGGGTACGACGCCGACGGCTTCGACGCGCCCGTCGCGGCCCGTGACGTCACCCTCGACTACGACCGCGCCGCGATCGACGTGACGACCACGCCCGACGGCTCCATCCGGATCACGGGCCGCGCCGACGCCACGGGCACCACCCTCACCGCGACCGTCGGCGGAGTGACGGCGAGGCTGCCGGTGGCGGCCGGGCTGACCGACGAGTCGCTCGCGGAGCCGACCCCACTTCCATTGTCAAGCCCCCCACACACCAGAGGAAGACCGCACGCACGGCCCAACCGAGACAGGCCCTAATGGGCTGCCGTCCGGGCTCCGGGCGGTCATGCTGGAGGCATGGGACGCGGGACGCGCTGGGCGGCGCTCATCGCCGGGGTGGCGTGCGTCGCCGGGGGGATCGCTCTGGGGTCCGGCCCCTACGACGATCGCCGGACGTTCGAGAAGGCCGGCTACTGCGGTGCCGTCGCGCGGGACGACTGTGTGACGCGGATGCCCATGACCGTCCTGTCGCGTTCGACCTACACGACCGAGGATCCCGACCCGGAACCACCACAGCAGCCACCTCCGCAGCCGCCGCCACCGATACCGGGTCCCTTCTCCTGGGGCCCGGTATCGGTGGGCCGGATCCTTGCCGCGCTGCCGATGTCCCAGACCACCCACTACGAACTCACCGTGCGCACCGCGGACGGCGAACGCCACACGTTCGAGGTCGAGCGGAGCATGTACGCCATGGCGCGTACGGGGGCGCGGGGCACGGCCGAGGTCTGGCACGGCCGCATCGCGCGGCTCCGGATCGGCTCCCGGAGCGACGAACAGTGGTCGTACTGGTCGCTGGGGCTCGCCTGGGTGCTCGGCTGGACCGGCGTGATGCTGATCATCGCGTGGGGCCTGCCGCTCGGCGGCCCGCGGTGGCCCTCCGGCGTCTTCGTCTGGTGGGCGGGCATCGTCGTGTTCGCCGGCCTGCACGCGTGGCCTCCCGCGCTCTGGGTCGTTCCCCTGGCCGGTGGCGGCGCGTTCCTGCTGTTCCGCGTGTACGCCGCGGTCGCGCGCTGACGGCGGCGCCGGAAAATCCCGTGTCCGGCGTGCGCCGCCGACGATAAGGTCGCACTCCTTACCGATCTTGGAGGACGTCCATGGGCACGGAGCGGGCCTCGGCGTCGGAGCGGCTCGACGCCGGCGACGTGGCGGGCGCGATGCGGGCGCTGCGGTTCACCGCGGACGAGATGCCGATCGGCGAGCTCGCCCGGGTCACCGGGCGGGCGGCGGAGATGATGGGCTTCGACGACCTCGTGACGGCGTCGTCCGCCCTGGCCGCCGACCCCGATCGGCCGCAGGCGCTGTACGACTTCGGGTACGTCTGCGTCGAGCGGGGCGCGGCGTACGTCGCGATCCCGGCGCTGTCCGCGGGGCTGCGGACGCTGCCGGACACGGTGCCGATCCGCACCGAGCTCGCGGTCGCGCTCGAACGCGAACGCAGGCACGGCGAGGCGGTCCGCCTCCTGGAGGAGCGCGCCGGGACGCTGAGCCCGTGGCCGCACGGGTACCTGCTGGTGTACAACGCGATCATGGCCGGGGACCTGGCCACGGCACGGCGTCACGCCGACCGGCTCCCGCCGCCCGAGGACGACCAGTGGGCGGCGGCCCACGACAAGGTGCTCCGGATGCTCACGCGGGCCGTGGCGGCCGAGGCCGCCGGTCCTCTCGACGGCCGGGACCTGCGCGGCTGGCACTTCGTGCTCACCGGCGGCATCCTCGCCACGCTGTCGCCCTACGGCTTCGACCAGGGCATGACCGGCCGGTACGCCTACACGCAGGACGACTACGGACGCTGCCGGCACGGGCTGGAGCGGCTGCGGCTCATCCTCGCCTCGGCGGGGTCGCGGCCCGCGACCGTGTCGCTGCTGCCGGACCGGTCCAGTCACGTCCTGGGCCTCGCGGCGGCCGGCGTGCTCGGCCTGCCGGCCGTGCCGTTCGTCCCGGAGCGGCCGGACACCGTGGTGGCCGCCTACGACCACGGCGAGGTCGACGACGTCCCGGCTCTGCGCGAGCGGGCGCCGGGTCAGGTGCTGTACGAGCACGCGACCTGCTGGACCACACCCCCGGAGGTGTCGGCCGACGTGTCCGCCTACCTCCACCAGGTCTCCGAACCGCCGTGGGGCGAGACGATGCGCCACACGCCGGACGGCGCGGTGGAGCGCATGCCCGCCGATGACCGGCCGGCCGAGAAGGCCGCCGCCGAGATCAACGCCGCGGACGCCGAGTTCGATCCGGGCGACGGCGCGACGCCCGCCGATCCGGACGCGGCGCCGGCGGAGTTCGCCACGGCCGTCGCGAGAGAGTGGTCGACCGGCGTGCGCCACCACGTCGCCTCCTCCGGCCCGGTGACCAGCAACCACTTCGCGTAGGCCCGAGGGGTGGTCGCGGGGGACCGGACCGGCGTCCGTCACGATGTCGCCTCGTCCGGGCCGGTGGCCGGT
>NZ_JBHLZP010000807.1:0-287 GCF_042429965.1 Actinoallomurus acaciae | reverse complement strand
CGGTGTGCGCCACCTCCGGAGGTGCCGCCGTGGGTGAGGCCGCCCCGACGCTGATCGGCTCGGTGCGGCGCGCGCTCCACCTGCTCGACGCGGTGTGCGCCAGCGAGCGGCCCGCCACGGCCAAGCGGCTCGCGCACGCGCTCGACCTGCCGCTCCCCACCGTCTACCACCTGCTGCGGACCCTCGTGTACGAGGGCTACCTGCGCAAACTCGACGACGGGTACGTGCTCGGCGGCCGGGCGAACGGGCTGCGGCAGGGCAACGCACGGCAGGCCGCCGTCGGCCGC
>NZ_JBHLZP010000806.1:0-2631 GCF_042429965.1 Actinoallomurus acaciae | reverse complement strand
CGCCGCCGTCTCGACCGGCGCCGCGCGCTGAGCGCCGCCACCGCGCGGCTGTACCGCGTCGGGCCCGGCGTCTACGAGCTGAGTGACGACGACACGGTGATCTGCCGGTGCGAGGAGGTCCGCCGGCGGGACCTGGCGCCGGCGATCGCGTCCACCGACGACATCAACCTGGTCAAGGGCTACACCCGTGCCGGGATGGGGCCGTGTCAGGGACGGATCTGCCAGCGGCACGTCGCCGGTCTCATCACCCGGCACCACGGCCGCCCCATCGAGGAGGTCGCGCTGGCCACGCCGCGCATGCCGGTACGGCCGGTGCCGATCGGCGCGCTGGCCGACCACACGATCCAGGGCCCGACGCTGTTCCTCGCCGAGGACGCGGCGGCCGGGGACGGGACGAGGCCGTGACCGCCGGACCGCTGGAGTCCCGGCACTGGGTGCCGGCCGAGCACAGCCACGCGCCGCTGCCGCCGAGCACCGACGTGCTCGTCATCGGCGGCGGCATCGCGGGCACCGCGATGGCGTACTACCTTGCCCGGAGCGGGGTCGAGGTCACGCTCGTCGAACGCGGCGAGCTCAACCGGGAGGCGTCCGGCACCAACGCCGGCAGCTTCCACCTCCAGCTCGCCATCCACCAGCTCTCCGGCCAGGGCGCCGAGGCGGACCGCGAGCGGCTGCTGGACGAGGCGAGGCTCAGCCTGGAGGCGTACTCGGTCTGGAAGGGACTCGGCGACGAGCTCGACGGCTCCCTCGACCTGCACGAGACCGGCGGCTGGATGGTCGCCGAGACCCCCGAGCAGCTCCAGACGCTGCGGGACAAGTACGAGCTGGAACGCCTGGCCGGCATCGAGACCGAGGTCGTCACGGGCGCGGAGCTGCGGCGGCGCGCGCCGTACCTGGCCGAGACCGTCGTCGGTGCGACGTACTGCCCGATCGAGGGCCACGCCAACCCGCTGGTCGTCGCGCCGCTGTACGCGCTGCGGGCCGTGGAGCACGGCGCGCTCATCCGCACCGGAACCGAGGTGCGGCGCATCGACGTGAACGGCGACACCGGCGCGCGGCGTTTCACCGTGCACACCGGCGCCGGGCGGATCGACGCGCACCGCGTCGTCGACTGCGCGGGCGCCTGGTGCGGCGAACCGGCCGCGATGGTCGGCCTGCGGCTCCCCGTACGCAGCGAGGGCCTGCACGTGAACGTCACCGAGCCGCGGCCGCGCCTGCTGACGCCCATGGTCCAGCACATCGGGCGGCGGCTCACGCTCAAGCAGACCGACCAGAACACCTTCATCATCGGCGGGGGATGGCCGACGCCGGACGCTCCGCGCCCCCGGCGTTACCCGACGAGCTGGCACAGCGCGGCCGGCAGCACGGCGGTGGCGGTGTCGGTCCTGCCGGCGCTCGCCGACGTACGGGTGGTGCGGACCTGGTCCGGAGTGATCGTGTTCACCGACGACTTCTCGCCCGTCGTCGGGGAGTCCGCGCTCGTGCCCGGCTTCCACGCCTGCGTGTCGTCGACCGGGTTCACCTTCAGCCCGTACTTCGCCCGCCGCCTGGCCGAGCAGATGACCTCGCCGGTGGCCTCGCCCTTCCCCGAGCGGTACTCGCTCGACCGGGCGGCCACCGGCACTCTTCGAAGGGAGAAGCGATGAATCGCGACGACGTCGACTGGCAGGGGTACTACCCGGCCTTCGTCACGCCGTTCACCGAGGCGGGGGACCTCGACCTGGACACGCTGCGCGCGCTCGTGGACCACTACGTCGCCGAGGGCATGCACGGCATCGTGGTCAACGGCACGTGCGGCGAGTGGTTCTCCCAGACGCCCGAGGAGCGCCGGGCGGTCGCCGAGACCGCGGTCGAGCAGGCCGCCGGGCGGCTGCGCGTGCTCGTCGGCAGCACCGCGTACACCGCCAGGGAGACCGCCGGGTACGCGCGCCACGCGCTCGCGGCCGGCGCCGACGGCGTGCTGGCGTCGCCGCCGCCGTACGCCAAGCTCTTCCCGGACGAGGTGATCGCGTTCTACCGCGACCTCGACGCGGCGGTGGACGGGCCGATCACCGTCTACAACTGGCCGCACGGCAGCGGCGTCGACATCGGCACGGAGCTGGCGGACAGGCTCGCCGACATCGACCAGATCGTGGCCATCAAGGACAGCACGCCCGACGCCGACCAGTTCTTCGCGACCTCGCGGCGCGTACGGGACCGGGTGCGCGTCTTCGGCCCGTACATGAGCGTTCGCGGCCTGGAGGTGCTGCGCACCGAGGGCGGTGACGGCACCGTCGGCGGCGGCTCGCTGTTCGGGCGGCCCGACCCGGCGTTCTGGGAGTCGTACTGGCGCGGTGAGTACGAGGGGCCGCGGGCGCACGCGGTGGCGAGCGACCGGCTCTTCCCGAAGCTGTGGCTGCCGGGCGGCTGGGCCGGGAAGTTCGGCGCCTACCAGAGCCAGCTCAAGGCGCTGATGACGATGCTCGGCCAGCCCGCCGGGCACGTGCGCCGTCCACGCCTGCCCATCACCGACGCCGGCAGCCTGCGCGCCATGCGCGCCGTGCTGGTGGAGGAGGGGCTGCTGGCGGAGGCGGCCGGGCGGTGACGATCGAACGGCCCCGGCTGCCGGCCGGGCGCGGGCTGGAGCGCGGG
>NZ_JBHLZP010000805.1:0-2634 GCF_042429965.1 Actinoallomurus acaciae | reverse complement strand
GCCCCGCACGACCCCGCCCCGCACGACCCCGCCCCGCACGACCCCGCCCCGCACGACTTCTTTTCCACAGCCGACCTCCCGGTCTTCCGCCGGAGGATCCCGGCGCTTGACAATGGAAGTGGGCTGGAGCCCCCGTGGCGGGCGGGGACCGCCTCCCGGGCAAGGAACCGCCTCCCGGGCAAGGAACCGCCGCACCGCGATCGGCCTGGGTCGGGTTGTCCCGGACGGGCTTGCCGACGACCGAGCCAACATGAGTAAATCTCGGATTATGTCCTCTCCCAGCCCTGCGTGGCGGAACTGGGCCGGTAACCAGCACGCCACCCCCCGCCGCGTTCTCGCCCCGCGTTCCGCCGACGAGGTCTCCGCCGCGGTCACGGCGGCGGCCGACGACGGCCTGACCGTCCGCATGGTGGGCACCGGTCACTCCTTCACCGGCGCCGCCGTCACCGAGGGTGTGCTGTTGCGCCCGGACGGGCTGACCGCGCTGCGCTCGGTCGACGCCGAGGCCGGGCTGGTGACCGCGGAGGCGGGCATGACGCTCCGCGCGTTCAACGCGCATCTCGCGGCGCACGGGCTCGCGCTGGCGAACATGGGCGACATCCAGGAGCAGACGCTGGCAGGGGCGACCCAGACCGCGACGCACGGCACCGGCCGGGAGGCCGCTGGGCTGGTCTCGCAGATCGCCGGGCTCGAGCTGGTGCTGGCCGACGGCACGACGGTGACCTGCTCGCGCGACGAGCGGGCGGAGCTGTTCGACGCCGCACGCGCCGGGCTCGGGGCGCTCGGCGTCGTGACGGCGATCACCTGGCACACCGTTCCCGCGTTCGTACTGGAGGCGCGCGAGGAGCCGATGCGCTGGGAGGCGGTGCTCGAAGGCCTCGACGACCTGGCCGCCGCCAACGAACATTTCGAGTTCTACTGGTTCCCGCACACCGACGGGTGTCTCACCAAGCGCAACAACCGGGTGGACGGCCCGGCTGAGCCGCTGTCGGCGTTCCGGCACTGGCTGGACGATGAATTCCTGTCGAACTCCGTGTTCGGCCTCACCAACCGGATCGGGTCGCGGTTCCCGCGTGCGATTCCGGCGATCAACGGGATCTCGGCTCGTGCCTTGGGCGCCCGCACGTACCGTGACCGCTCCGACCGCGTCTTCACGAGCCCGCGGCGGGTGCGCTTCAAGGAGCAGGAGTACGCGATCCCGCGCGAGGAGCTCGCCGACGCGTTGCGCGAGGTACGGTCGGTGATCGAGCGGAGCGGGCGGCGTATCGGCTTCCCCATCGAGGTACGGCTGCTGCCGCCGGAGAACCCCTGGCTGTCCATGGCGTACGGGCGCGACAGCGCGTTCCTGGCCTTCCACGTGTTCCACTCGTCCGACCACGAGGCGTACTTCCGCGACGTCGAGGAGGTGCTGACCGCTCTCGGTGGCCGCCCGCACTGGGGGAAGCTCCACACTCGCGACGCCACGTATCTTGAAGGCGTATACCCGCGTTTCGGGGACTTTCTAGCGCTTCGCGACCGACTCGACCCCGAAAGGCGGTTTGCCAACGCATATACGACTCGTATCTTCGGTAAGTGAGCGCCAGGGACGCGCCCGCAACGGCATCGAACGACATCGCCTGGAAAAGGATGCACAAGAATCGTCAACCCCTGCACCTCGCACCCGGGTGAACAGGCAAGCTGGGACGACGCTGCGGGAACTTGACAGGATCGCGTTTCGAGGACGGCGATGTTCGGACATGCCGGGTACGGTGCTGGCGGGCAGGTGCGTCCTGACGAGAGACTCAAGGGACCGGGGGAAGGGCACGCATGCGCCCCGAGCCACGTTGGACAGGGCACGAAAGGACACGCATGCAGGAGCTGCGCCTCGTCGCGGTCAGCGAGGACGGTTCGTACCTCGTCCTGGCCACCGCGGGCCGAGGCACCCGGTTCACGCTGCCCGTCGACGACCGGCTTCGCGCCGCGGTCCGTGGGCACTTCTCCCGCCTCGGCCAGTACGAGATCGAAGTGGAGAGTCCCTTGCGTCCCAAGGAGATCCAGGCTCGCATCCGCGCTGGAGAGACCGCGGAGGAGATCGCCGAGACGGCCGGCATCCCGGTGGAGCGTGTCCGCTGGTTCGAGGGACCGGTCCTGCAAGAACGCGAGTACATGGCACAACAGGCCCAGCGCGTGACGATACGCCGCCAGGGCGAGTCCGCGCCGGCGCCCGCGCTCGGTGAGATCGTCGAGGAGCGTCTCGGCAAGCGGGGCATCGACCTGGAAGAGGTCGAGTGGGACTCCCGCAAGTGCGAGGACTCCACCTGGCGCGTCCGGCTCTCGTTCTCCTACGACGGCCGCCCGTACGCCGCGGAGTGGGCCTATGATCCGCGCCGCCGGCACATCTCCGCGGTCAACGAGGAGGCCGCGCGGCTGTCCTCGCTCGAACTCGACGACCCGGTGGACGACATCGTCACCCCGTTCGTCCCCCGGCGCGCGATGAAGGTCGTCACCGAGCCCGTACGGGAGGAGGCGCGGCCCGCGCCCGCACCGCCCCCCGCTCCGCGGGCGGAACCGCCGCCGGCGGAGGAGCCCGCGTTCGTACGCGAGGTGCCGCGGCAGGAGGTGCCGCGACCGGAGCCGGAGGAGCAGCGCGAGACC
>NZ_JBHLZP010000804.1:0-2657 GCF_042429965.1 Actinoallomurus acaciae | reverse complement strand
GGCATGCGCTGCCGCAGCACGTCGGCGGCCCGCCGCGCTCGCTCGGCGCGGGGCCGGGAGGACACCGCGGGACCCGTCTCCATGGGCCCGACGCTAGCCACGGCAGATTACGCCAGAGTTACGCCACCCTTATTGACCTGCATAAACGCGTGACCAGGAGCTCTTGGGGCGACGGGGACGGGTTCCGCCACCCCTCTCACAGCACACGGCGGGCGCCCGGGAGGCGGCGCAGCGCCGCGGCCAGCGGGAACACGACCGCCAGCGCGGCCACCGACACCAGGCCCCAGGCGGCGAGCGGGGGCAGGCCCCGGCCGGCCAGCGCGTACTGCAGGACGACCACGAGGGGCAGGTGAACGATGTAGACGGTGTACGAGCCGGCGGCCAGTTCCCGGCGGATCGGGCCACTGCCGCCCAGCGTCTCGCGGAACAGCGTGAGCAGCCCGACGCACAGGGCCACGCACAGTGCGCTGTCCACCAGCGCCCACAGGGCGGCCGGCCAGGTGGCGCCGCCCGCCCCGAAGCACGGCGCTTCCGATCCGACGGCGAACAGCAGGGCGGCTCCGACGAGGCCCCCGGCCAGCCAGATCCAGCCCGTACGGGCGGGAAGGCGTTCGAGTCGTCCCTGGCGGCCGGCGAGCACGCCGAGAATGAAGAAGGTCGCGTACTGCGGCACCCGGGCGGGCTCGACCTGCAGGAAGCCGAGCACGGGAACCCAGGTGTCCAGGGGGTAGCGCAGCCGGATGGCGTACGTGGCCACGGCGACGGCCAGGGTGAGCAGGATCAGCGCCCGATGGCCGGGGACCGGAAGCGCCGGACGGGCGCCGCCGCGACCGCGCGACAGCAGCCGGGCCGCCTGACGGCACAGCAGGTACAGGAGGCTGTAGGCGAGCAGGTTCTGGATGAACCACAGGTGGGCGAACTGCAGGTCGGGCCAGCTCGGCCCGCTCCAGTTCGCGGGCCGGCCGCCCAGTCCGAGGTAGACGTCGATGAAGTAGCGCGGGTAGGAGATCGGCGGATAGCCGCGATAGTGCCGGTAGTAGGCGTACATCAGCCCCGGCACGATCGTCAGCGCGCCGATGACCAGCGGAATGCCGAGCCGGACCAGGCGCCCCCGGAAGAAGGCCCACCCGCCGCGGCGGTCGTAGGAGCCCGGGACGAACACCGCGGACACGAAGAAGAACAGGCTCATGAAGAACGCCCCGTCCAGGGCGGACAGCGTCGCGAGCGCCCCGTTACGCGGCTGGCCCCGGACGTACCACCAGTCGGCGGGGCCGTACGCCTGGGCGGCGTGGTGGAGGACGACGAGAACGGTCAGTGCGACGCGGAGATTGTCCAGCCAGGCGAGACGAGGGCGAACCGTGGGCGGCGCTTCGATCGAAGTGTACATGCGTTCACTGTAGTAAACACTTGTACACCTCCGCGCTGGGGCCTTCCCTAGGTCTCCTCTTCCGGATAGCCGTAGAGGCCGCGCAGCAGCAACCGCTGGTTGGCCGCGCTGCGCCGCGCGAGGACCTCGGGCGCGAACAGCGGTTCTTCGAGGTTCGGCTGCATCACCGGCTCCAGCAGGAGCGGCCCCAGGATCAGGAACAGGATCTGGAACGGCGCCCAAGCGTCATCCGGCGGTGCCTGTCCGCCGTGCAGCTCCGACAGGCGCCGCAGCTCCCTGCGGGCGCCGCGCAGGAGGTGGCCGAACAGGGCGGCGCCCGTCCCGCCGTCCTCCAGCAGGGCGTGGCGCAGGTAGCCGCGCAGCACCGGGTCCGAGCCGAACAGCCGGGCGGAGACCTCGCCCAGCGAGGTCATCAGGTCCCGCTTCTCCGCGCCCTCGGCCGCGAGCCCGCGCAGCGCCTCGGTCATCCGGTCGAGCACGTACTCGTCGACCGCGGCTCTCAGTCCCTCTTTGGAGCCGAAGTGCCGCGTCACCAGCGCCGGCGACAGACCGGCGGCGGCCGCCACCGCACGTGTCGAGGTCGCCTCGAACCCGTGCTCGGCGAACAGCTCCAGCGCCGCCTGGCGCAGCCGCGCTCGTCCCGTCAGATCAGCTCTTGCCGGCGCCCGCATGTCCGCAGGTTATCGGGCGAGGGCGGCGTACTCGCGCGGGCGGCGGGTGAGACGGCGTCCGAGGCGCTGGCAGGGCGCCTCGACGTAGCGGTAGGTCAGCGTGCCGGCCCCGATGAGCACGAGCACGAAGACGAGAAGACGCGGGACGTCGTCGTGATCGGGCGTGCAGCCGAGCTGGTCGGAGATCATCAGCAGCACGGGGTGGAGGAGGTACAGGGAGAAGCTGATCTTGCCCAGTCCGGCGAGCCCGCCGGGCACGCGGCGGTGCCGCAGCGTCCATGCCGCCGCGAAGGTCACGGCCGCCAGCAGGATCGACCAGGTCCAGTAGGTGCCGAACGCATCCGCCTGCGCCATGCCGGCGTCGGCGTGCCACATCGCCGCGGCGACGGCACCCGTCAGAACGAGGGCGGTCGTCACCGCGGCGGTGCGCCGGTGGATCTGGCCGTGCTCGGCGCGGTAGAGGACGGTGCCGGTGAACATCACCGCGAGGATGGTCAGGCCCTGCCACGCGCCGACCCTGCTGTTCACGCCGACCAGGGTGAGGGCCAGCACGCCGCCGAGCAGCCCGCCCGCGACGCGCGGCGCCGGCCGGGCCGGGG
>NZ_JBHLZP010000803.1:384-3049 GCF_042429965.1 Actinoallomurus acaciae | reverse complement strand
TCCGCAGACGACCCGGCCTCCGGCACCACGCCCGTTCCCACCTGCGCCGCAGAGGACGGTCCCGATACACCATCCCCCGCCCCGCGCTGGTCGGCGGACACCGGCGCCGCGTCAACGCCATCAGCGGACGGCCCAGCCTCCGTCACAGCACCCGGTACGGAACCCTGCCCCGCGCCGGGCTGGTCGGCGGACACCGACGTCGCCTCGACACCACCGGCGGGCGGCCCAGCCTCGCCCGGCCACGTCTGTGCCGACGGCGGCGAGACGGGGCCGGCCGGGCCCTCGTCTCCTTCACCGGTGCCGGCCCACGCCGCAGCCGATTCACTGCCGACGGCGGAGTCACCTACACCGGCCTGCCCCTGGGGCGACGTCGCGGACGTACCCTCGGCCATCCTCTGCCCGGCGATCGGCGTGCCGGATCTCGTCGCGCTCGCCTGTACCGCAGGCGACGGTTCCGAGACGGCGTCATCGCCCGTCGCGGGCTGGACGGCGGACACCGCGTCGGTGGGCTGCTCTGCCTCACCCGATCGAGCCTGCGCCGCCGAGGTAAGGCCGTCTGGGGCCTCGTATCCCCCGACCGTGCCGGTCTGCGATCCGGAACCATGGTCATCGCCGCCTGGCCACGCCGTAGAAGACGACGGGTCGTCTTCCCCTGCGGACGCCCCGGCGTGCGGTCCAGAGCCGACGCCGTCGCCTCCCTCCCGCGTTTGGGGGGCGGGTGGCGTGCCCGGGGTCTCCGACTGGTGTTCGCCCGATTCTGGTCTTGTGGACGGCGTTGGGGCGTTCGCGTCCTCTCCGCCGGAGGTCGTACCGCTCTGCGGGCCGGAACCGTCCGTTTCGTTGCCCGCTGGGCTCTGTGCTCCGAACGAAGGCTCCGACTTGCCTTCCTCGTCCGCCTGCGTGGCGGGCGGGGATGCCGGACCGCCAACGCCTACGGACTCCGATCCGGTCATTGACCCCGAACCGTCCGTACTCGCCGGGGACGGGCCGGATCCAGCCGCCGCAGTCTCACGCGCCCTCGCTTCCGCAGCGGGTGGGGATATCGGCGCGCCGGTGTCGACGCCATCCCCGTTCGGTTCGGATGGAGAGTCGGCCGTGTCCCCGCCAGGCCGCGCCTGGGTGGCAGGTGGCCGTCCCTCCGCCGCGTCTTCTCCGGTCGGCGGCCAGGCCTGCATCGCGGACGGCGGGGCCAGACCGCCCGCCGGGGAGTGCCCCGCGCTCGGCTCGGTCGATGAGGTGGTGGTCGCCGGGTCAGGTGCTTGGGCTTCCGCTCCGGACGCGCCGGAGTGGACATCGCCTGTACCCGGCCGTGCCTGAGTGGCGGGCGGCTGCACTGGTATGTCCGCGACGGTTCCCGGCGGACCCGCCGGACCCGCGCCGGGGTCGCTCGAACCGGGCTCCGCCCTCGTCGCGGGCGGGGTCGTCCCGGCGTCGCTCGACTCCGAACCGGTGCCGGGTCGGGCCTCACTCGCCGAAGCCGCTCCCCCCACACCAGCGGGACCGGAACCCGCGCCCGAGCCGGGATCGGTACCCGACCACGCCCGCGTCGCCGGAGACGAACCGGCGCCCCTCGAATCGCCCGAACCGTGCTCCGCATCCGAACCCGGGTCAGCACCCGGCCGCGCCTGGACCGCCGGAGACGACCCGGCACCGCCCGAACCCTGCCCCACACCCGGACCCGGGTCAGCACCTGGCCACGCCTGCGTCGCTGGGGACGAACCGGCGCCGCCCACACCGCCCGAACCCCGCTCCGCATCCGAACCCGGATCAGTACCCGGCCGCGCCTGGACCGCCGAAGACGACCCGGCACCACCCGAACCCTGCCCCACGCCCGAACCCGAATCAGCGCCCGGCCACGCCTGGATCGCCGGAGGCGTACCCGCGCCACCCGAACCCGGGTCGGTACCCGGCCACGCCCGCGTTGCCGGGGGCGAACCGGCACCCCCCGCACCGCCCGAATCCGAACCCGGGTCAGTGCCTGGCCACGCCTGCGTCGCCGGAGGCGTACCCGCGCCACCCGAACCGGCCGAACCGGGGTCAGTACCCGGCCACGCCTGCGTCGCTGGGGGCGAACCGGCGCTACCCGAACCCTGCTCCGCACCCGAACTCGGATCGGTGCCCGGCCATGCCTGCGTCGCCGGAGGTGACCCGGCGCCACCCTGACTCCGCTTCGCGTCTGAAGCTGAGTCGGCGCCCGGCCATGCCGGGGGAGAGCCCACGCCGCCCACGCCGCCCGGATCCCGACCTACGTCCGAAGCCGGGTCGGCGCCCGGCCACGCCTGCGTCGCTGGAGGTGAACCCGTGCCGCCCGAGCCCTCCCCCGCACCCGAACCCGGGTCGGTACCCGGCCATGCCTGGGTTGCCGGGGGTGGCTGGGGGGTGGGGTCGGTGCCGGGCCAGGCCTCCGTTCGTGGAGGTGGTGGGCCGCCGGGTCCGCGTTCCGGGGCGGGAGTTGTCGGTGGTGGTGGGTCCGCGCCTTCGGTTGGGGACCATGCCTCGGTCTGCGGTGGGTGGGACGGCGTCTCGCCGCCGCCCGCTCCCGGCCATGACGCCGGTGGGGACTCCGTGCCGGGCCAGGCCTCGGATCTCGACGGTGCGTCTGCCGGGGCTCCCTGCCAGGACTCGGATCGGGACGGTGTGTCCGCCGGGGCTCCCTGCCAGGACT
>NZ_JBHLZP010000803.1:0-325 GCF_042429965.1 Actinoallomurus acaciae | reverse complement strand
GGGGCTCCCTGCCAGGACTCGGATCGGGACGGTGCGTCTGCCGGGGCTCCCTGCCAGGACTCGGATCGGGACGGTGCGTCTGCCGGGGCTCCCTGCCACGCCTCGGATCGGGACGGTTTGTTCGCGGGGGCGCTGGGGGCTCCCTGCCATGCCTCCGTCGCCGGCGGTGGGCCTGGCTGGGACGGTTCCCGTCCCGGGGTGGCGGGTAGTGGCTGAGCTCCGGCCCACGCTTCCGTCGCGGGCGGCGCCGTGCCGCCGCCCGGCACACCTCTGCCACCCGACACGCCGCCACCCGACACGCCGCCGCCCCCGGCACCGCCCCCCG
>NZ_JBHLZP010000802.1:3050-3833 GCF_042429965.1 Actinoallomurus acaciae | reverse complement strand
GCGGCCCTCGTCGACGAGCCGGCGGGCCGCTCGTATCCCGTCCGGCGTCGTGCCCGCGGTGAGGATCGTGCCGTCGGCGGCCTCGCCGCACAGCCGGAGCGAGCGCGGCCCGGTCGCGCCCGCGAGGATCGGCGGAGGCGTCCCGGGCGGCCAGTCCAGCTTGACCTGGTCGAGGTGGACGTAGCGCCCGTCGACGGTGACCTCCGCACCGTCGAGCAGCGCGCGCAGAGCGGCGAGATGCTCGCGCATGAGGGTCACGGGCGACTCGGCCCTAGCGCCGACCTGCGCCATCCAGTCCTGGACGCCGTGACCGACGCCGATCGCCGCGCGCCCGGGGAAGAGCCGGTGCAGCGTCGCGATCTCCATCGCCGCCAGGGCGACGTTGCGCAGCGGCACGGGCAGCAGCCCGACTCCCACCCGAAGCCGACCGGTCCATCCGAGCACGGCGGACGCGGTGGCGATGCCGCTCCCCCAGAAACAGTCCTCCCAGAGCCACAGCTCCTCAAGCCCCGCGTCATCGGCCACGTGGGCAAGGTCACGCAGCCGCTCGGGCGGCAGTTGGGGCAGGCTCACGGCACCGAGAACGGTCATGATCCCATCCTCACCGACCCACCGCGCGTACGGAAGATCCCGGGTACCTCGACGGGCCGGTAGCCGCCTCCGGGGTCGGGCGCCGTGCACTCGCGGCACGCGGTCGCGTACGAGGGGTCGGGCAGGGGGCCTGGCGTGTGCCGCACGATGGAAGCCTGACGCAACGGCGCCCAGCCGTACCGATCCGCCCAC
>NZ_JBHLZP010000802.1:2685-2907 GCF_042429965.1 Actinoallomurus acaciae | reverse complement strand
AACGGCGCCCAGCCGTACCGATCCGCCCACCGACCGCCACGAGCGTACGGAAGATCACCGATACCTTCGACGGGCCGGTAGCCGCCACCGGGGTCGGGCACCATACATCTGCGGCACGCGGTCGCGTACGGGGGAGTCGGGCAGGAGGGCCTGGCGTGTGCCGCACGATGGAAGCCTGACGCAACGGCGCCCAGCCGTACCGATCCGCCCACCGACCGCCAC
>NZ_JBHLZP010000802.1:0-2678 GCF_042429965.1 Actinoallomurus acaciae | reverse complement strand
GAAGATCACCGATACCTTCGACGGGCCAGCACCCGCCACCGAGACCGGGCGCCGTACATCTGCGGCACGCGGTCGCATAGGAGGGAGTCGGGCAGGAGGGGCGGCGCGTGTCGCACGATGGAAGTCTGACGTCATGGGACGGTGCCCTGCCGTACCGATCCGATCCGCCCGCCGACCGCGATGGGGAGAAACATGGGTTCGCCGCTATCCGATCTCGGCCTGACCGTTCCGGTGCTCGCGGCGCCGATGGCCGGAGGAGCCGGCACGCCCGCGCTGGTCACGGCCGCCGCGCGGGCAGGCGGCCTGGGTTTCCTCGCCGCCGGATACAAGACGCCCGAGGTGCTGGCCGGTCAGATCGCCGCCGTACGGGCCGAGGGTGTGCCGTTCGGGGTCAATGTGTTCGCGCCCAACCCGGTGCCCGTGGACGCCGAGGCGTACCGCCGGTACGCACGGGCGATCCAGCCCGAGGCCGAGCCGTACGGGCTGGACCTGACCGCCGGCGAACCGGTCGAGGACGACGACCACTGGAGGGACAAGATCGACCTGCTGCTCGCCGATCCCGTTCCGGTCGTGAGTTTCACGTTCGGGGTGCCGGAGCCGGCCGTGGTCGCGGCCCTGCGCGCCGCCGGCAGCCTGGTCGCCCAGACCGTCACGTCGGCCGAGGAGTCCCGGCGGGCCGAGGAGGCGGGAGCCGGGCTGCTGTTCGTCCAGTGCTCGGCGGCGGGCGCGCACTCGGGCACGCTCACGCCGGAGCGTCTGCCGGAGGAGATCCCGCTCACCGAACTGATCTCCCGGGTACGGCAGGTGACCGGGCTCCCGCTGGTCGCGGCGGGCGGGCTGGCCACACCGGACGACGTCGCCGAGGCGCTGCGAGCGGGCGCGGTCGCGGCCATGGTCGGCACGGTCCTGCTGCGGACGGACGAGAGCGGCGCCTCCGAACCCCACCGCGCGGCGCTGGCCGACCCGTCGCGTGACCGCACCGTCGTGACCCGGGCGTTCACCGGCCGTCCCGCACGCGGGCTGCGCAACCGCTTCACCGATCGACACGGCGACGACGCCCCGTCGGGCTACCCTGCCGTACACCATCTGACCAGCCCACTGCGCAAGGCTGCTGCGGCGGCGAACGACCAGGAGGCGCTCCACCTGTGGGCGGGCACGGGCCACCGCCACGCGACCGCGGAACCGGCGGCCCGCATCCTCACCCGCCTGGCCGAGAAGCTCTGATCGACCTGTGGACGGGCGGGGGGAAGTGTCGGTGGTGGTGTTTAGGCTGACGGGCGTGAGCGGAGAGGACGGGCGGGCGGCGGGGCCGCAAGACCGCTATGCGGACCTGCAAGACCGCTATACGGACCTGGTGGAGGAGATGACCGCACTCGACGGCGTCGACCCGCCAAGCGACGGCCGCGGCTTCGGCCGCACGGCGCTACGCTGCCACGGCAAGATCTTCGCGATGTTCGTCCGCGGCCACCTGGTGCTCAAACTGCCCGCCGACCGGGTCGAGGAGCTGGTCTCCGCCGACGAGGGCGTGCGATTCGACGCGAACAAGGGCACGCCGATGCGAGAGTGGCTCAGCCTCGCCCCGGACTCCGACCGCGACTGGCCGGCCCTGGCCCACGAGGCCCTGGCCTTCGCCCACGCGAACCGCCGCCCCGGTTAGACCCGCCGCCCGCCTCGCCCTCCCGCGCCCCCGCCTCGCCTTCCCGCGCCGCCGCGTCGGCTCCCGGGCGGGAAGGGCCAGGCCCGCAGTTCCTCTGCCCGGTATGAGTGTGCTGCCCAGTGGGAACGTCTCCGCAGGTCACGGATTCGGCAGCGACCGGGAGGAGGCATGATGCGGCTGAGTGCGCGTAATCAGGTCCGGGCCAGAGTCGTGGGCGTCACGGAGGGCGAGGCGACGGCCAACGTCGAACTGGACGCGAGCGGCGTGCGCATGGTCGCGTCCATCACGGCCGAGGCTGCGCGCGAGCTGAGGCTGTCCGAAGGCCGGGAGGTCGTCGCCATGATCAAGGCCTCGGACGTCATGCTGGCCGTCCCCGACTGAGAACCGGGCAGACCGGGCAGACGCAGACCGGGAAGACTGGGCCAGGTGGAAGGGGACATCACCCTGCCTCTCCTCGCCTCAAAGCCGGGCGATGAGCGGCGTGCTGGCCCTTCCCGCCCGGAAGCCGGACGGTGGACCGCACACTGGTCCTTCCCCCGAAAACCGGACGAGGGACCACGGGCTGCCCCTTCCCACCCAAAGACCGGATGAGAAACTGCGGGCCTGGCCCTCCCCGCCTGGGGAACCGGACGGCGAACCGCGCACTGGTCCTCCTCGCCTGAAAGCCGGGCGATGAGAGGCGTATTAGCCCTTCCCGTGCGGAGACCGGATGGCGAACCGGACGCTGGATCTTCCCGCCCGAAGATTGGACGATAAGCCGCGCGCTGTCACTTCCCACCCGAAAACCGGCCCGCCTGAAGGCCGGGCGGAGGAGGTCGTGCGGGGCCGCCTGAAGGTGTGGGCGGAGAACGACATGTCAGCATCCCGGCTGAAGGCCGGGTGGCGGACATCAGGTTCGCCCTCCTCGGATGAGCGCCGGACGGCGGGCGGCGGACCGGCTTCTCTCGGCTGAGACGCGGGCGGCAGGCAGCAGGCCGACCCTCCCCTAGCCGGAAGCCGGGCGGCGGGCGGCGGGCGGCGG
>NZ_JBHLZP010000801.1:0-2686 GCF_042429965.1 Actinoallomurus acaciae | reverse complement strand
CGCGGGTGCTCGCCTCGGGCCTCGGCCAGGAGGAGGAGCGGGCCCGTACCGCCGTCGCGGAGGCGACGGCGGGCCACGCCGTGGCGCTCGTCGGCTCGGGCGACGCGGGCATCTACGCGATGGCCAGCCCGGCCCTGGAGTTCGCCGGGGACGACATCGACGTCGAGGGCGTGCCGGGCATCACCGCCGCCGTGGCCGCCGCGAACCTCCTCGGCGCGCCGCTCGGCCACGACCACGCGTACATCTCCCTGTCGGATCTGCACACGCCGTGGGAGGTCATCGAGCGCCGCGTCACCGCCGCCGCGGAGGGCGACTTCACGGTCTGCTTCTACAACCCGCGCAGCCGGGCCCGCGACTGGCAGCTGCCCAAGGCGCTGAGCGTCCTCGCCGGCCATCGGCCGCCGTCGACGCCGGTCGGGTACGTGCGAAACGCCGGCCGCCCCGACGAGTCGGTCACGCTGACCACCCTGGCGGAGGCCGACCCCGCGCGGATCGACATGTTCACGGTCGTGGTCGTCGGTTCCAGCCGCAGCCGTACGGTGGCCGGGCGTTTTGTCACCCCCCGGGGGTATCGATGGGCCTGATCGCCGCCTGGGTCACCTGGCGCCGCACCGGCGACGGCGCGTGCCCGCCGACCCGCTCCGAACGCGCCGTCCGGCCGTACGCGGGCCGGGCCGCCGGCCGCATGAGCCCTCTCTACGCCCTGGACGGCACCGGCCGCGGTGACCGTGTCGAGGTCCGTCCCGTGGACGCCATCGAGGAGATATGAGAACCATCCACCCCATCGAGGCGCGGTCCATGGAGATCCTGCGCTCGCGCGTCGACCTCGGCGCGCTGCCACCCCTCACCCGGGCCGTCACCGAACGCGTCATCCACGCCAGCGCCGACCTGGAGTACGCCACCGACCTGGTCGCCGACGAGGCCTGCCTCCGGCAGGGGCTGCGGGCGCTGCGCGACGGCGCGCCGATCGTCACCGACGTCGCGATGGTCGCGGCCGGGATCACCGCGCGGCCGGTGATCTGCTCGATCGGCGACCCGGCCGTCGCGTCCGACGGCCTGACCCGTTCGGCCGCGGGGATCCGCCGGTCCTACGCCAAGACCGGACCGGGCGCGGTCTGGGTCGTCGGCAACGCGCCGACCGCGCTGGAGGAGATCATCGAGTACGGCGTCGCGCCGGCCCTCGTGATCGGCCTGCCGGTCGGGTTCGTCGGCGCCGCCGAGTCGAAGGCCGCGCTGCGCGACAGCGGCCTGCCCGCCGTCAGCAACGTCTCGGAGAAGGGCGGGTCGGCCGTTGCCGCCGCCGCCCTCAACGCCCTGCTGTACTTCGAGGAGGGCGCGCCGCCGTGGTCACCATCACCGACGAAGGAGGACTCATGACGCCGCTGCTGGTGGTCGGCCACGGAACGCGTGACGACGCGGGGGTGGCCGAGTTCGGCCGCTTCGTCGAACGCCTGCGCGGACGGCTGCCCGTGGACGTCGCCGGAGGGTTCATCGAACTCTCTTCGCCGCCGCTGACCGACGCGGTCGCCTCGCTGTACGCCGACGGGCACCGGCACGTCGCGGCGGTCCCCCTCGTCCTCGTGGCGGCCGGGCACGCCAAGGGCGACATGCCCGCCGCGCTGGCCCGCGAACGCGCCCGCCACCCCGGTCTGACGTACGCCTACGGCCGTCCGCTGGGTCCGCACCCGACGCTGCTGCGGCTGCTGGAGGAACGCCTCGACGCCGTACTGGACCCGGCCGAGCGCGCGGACACCGCCGTACTCCTCGTCGGCCGGGGCTCCACCGACCCGGACGCCAACGCGGAGGTGTGCAAGGCGGCCCGGCTGCTGTGGGAGGGCCGCGGCCTGTCCACGGTGGAGACCGCGTTCGTCTCCCTGGCCCGCCCGAGCGTGCCGGAGGGCCTCGAACGCTGCCGGCGGCTCGGCGCCCGCCGCGTGGTCGTCCTGCCGTACTTCCTGTTCCCCGGCGTGCTGCCGGACCGCGTTGCGGCGGAGGCACGGGCGTTCACGGGCGTCGAGGTGCGCTGCGCGGAGGTGATCGGCGACTGTGACGGGCTGGCCGGCCTGGTGGCCGAACGCTACGACGAGGCGCTGCGCGGCGACATCCGCATGAACTGCGACACGTGCGTGTACCGGCTGCCGATGCCGGGCTTCGAACACCGCGTCGGCGCGCCGCAGCGGCCGCACCACCATCCCGACGACCCGACCCATGCCCATGTCCATTGACGGTGAGTGCGTCGACGTCGACCCGCGGCATCACGGTGGCCCCGGGGTCGACCTCGCGGTGAACGTCCGGCACGGCGCGCCGCACCACCACCCCGACGACCCGGCCTACGCTCATGTCCGTTGACGGTGAGTGCGTGAGCGACGTCGACCTGCGGCATCACGGTGACGCCGAGGTCGCCCCGGGGCTGGTGGACCTCGCGGTGAACGTGCGGCACGGCACGCCGCCCGAGTGGCTCGCCGCCCTGCTGCGCGACAGCGTCGCCGGCCTCGCCGCGTACCCCGACCCGGGCCGCGCCCGGCGTGCCGTCGCGCGACGCCACGGGCGGGACGAGGAGGAGGTCCTGCTCACCGCGGGCGCCGCCGAGGCGTTCGTGCTGCTCGCCCGCGTGCTGCGGCCCTGTCGCGCCGTGGTCGTGCACCCCCAGTTCACCGAGCCGGAGAGCGCCCTGCGCGCCGCCGGT
>NZ_JBHLZP010000800.1:0-2686 GCF_042429965.1 Actinoallomurus acaciae | reverse complement strand
AAGGCGGCGCTGCGGACGCAGCGGATTGAGACGCCGTCGTGGGCGTATGGAAATTCGGGTACGCGTTTTAAGGTGTTCGCGCAGGAGGGTGTGCCGCGTACGCCGTGGGAGAAGATCGATGATGCGGCGCAGGTGCATCGTTTTACGGGTGTGGCGCCGGGTGTGGCGTTGCATATTCCGTGGGATCGGGTGGATGACTACGCGGGGTTGGCCGTGTATGCGCGTGAGTGTGGGGTTCGGGTCGGGGCGATCAATTCGAATGTGTTCCAGGATGACGATTACATGCTGGGTAGTGTCGCCAATCCTGATCCGGTGGTGCGGAGGAAGGCGCTGGGGCATCTGCTGGAGTGTGTGGACATCATGGACGCGACGGGGTCGCGTGATTTGAAGTTGTGGTTCTCCGATGGCACGAATTATCCGGGTCAGGATGATATCCGGGCTCGTCAGGATCGGTTCGCTGAGGCGTTGGCGGCGGTGTATGAGCGGTTGGGGGAGGGGCAGCGGTTCTTGCTGGAGTACAAGTTGTTCGAGCCGGCGTTCTACAGCACGGATGTGCCGGATTGGGGCACCTCGTACGCGCATTGTCTGAAGCTGGGGCCGAAGGCGCGGGTGGTGGTGGATACCGGGCATCATGCGCCGGGGACGAACATCGAGTTCATCGTGGCGTTCTTGCTGCGTGAGGGGAAGCTGGGCGGGTTCGACTTCAATTCCCGGTTTTATGCCGATGATGACCTGATGGTGGGGGCGGCGGATCCGTTCCAGTTGTTCCGGATCATGTATGAGGTGGTGCGGGGCGGCGGGTTCAATGACGGGGTCGCGTTCATGCTTGATCAGTGTCACAACATCGAGCCGAAGATTCCGGGTCAGATTCGTTCGGTGATGAATGTTCAGGAGGCCACGGCCAAGGCGTTGCTGGTGGATGTGGAGGCGTTGCGGGGGGCGCAGGAGGCCGGTGACGTGCTCGGCGCCAACGCGGTGTTCATGGACGCCTACAACACCGACGTCCGTCCTCTCCTCGCCGAACTGCGTGAGGAGATGGGGCTGGACCCGGACCCGATGGCGGCCTATGCCCGGTCCGGCTACTTCGAAAAGATCCGCGCCGAACGCAAGGACGGCCAGGCGGCCGGTTGGGGGGCCTGACCGTGGGAATCGTCGACGACCTGCTCAAACGCTGTCACGAGGTGGGCTCCGACCCGCGCAACACCAACTACGCCGGCGGCAACGCCTCCGCGAAGGGCGTCGCTGAAGACCCGGTGACCGGCGGCGACGTCGAGTTGATGTGGGTGAAGGGTTCCGGCGGTGACCTGGGCACTCTCAAGGAGTCGGGTCTGGCCGTGCTGCGGCTGGACCGGTTGCGCGCCCTGGTGAACGTCTACCCGGGCGTCGAGCGCGAGGATGAGATGGTCGCCGCGTTCGACCACTGCGGGTTCGGCAAGGGCGGTGCGGCGCCGTCCATCGACACCGCCATGCATGGTCTGGTCGACGCCGCGCACGTCGATCACCTGCACCCGGACTCGGGCATCGCGATCGCCACCGCCGCCGACGGTGAGGAGCTGACCCGGCGGATCTTCGGTGACCGGGTGGTGTGGGTGCCCTGGCGCCGGCCCGGCTTCCAGCTCGGCCTGGACATCGCCGCGATCAAGAAGGACAACCCGCAGGCCATCGGCTGTGTCCTGGGCGGCCACGGCATCACCGCCTGGGGTGGCACCAGCGCGGAGTGTCAGGCCAACTCCCTGGACATCATCCGGACCGCCGAGGCCTACATCGCCGAACACGGCCGTACGGACCCGTTCGGTGCGGTGATCCACGAGACGCTGCCCGAGGCCGAGCGGCGAGAGCGGGCGGCGGCGCTGTTCCCGCTGATCCGTGGGCTGGCCTCCACAGACCGCCCGCAGGTCGGCCACTACACCGACACCCCCGAGGTCCTGGACTTCGTGGCCCGGGCCGAGCACCCGCGTCTCGCCGCGCTCGGCACCTCCTGCCCGGACCACTTCCTGCGCACGAAGGTCCGCCCGCTCGTACTGGACCTGTCACCCACCGCGCCCCTGGACGAGGTGCGGGACCGGTTGCGCGAGCTGCACGAGGCGTACCGGGAGGACTACCGCGGCTACTACGAGCGGTACGCCACCGAGAACAGCCCGGCGATGCGGGGCGCGGACCCGGCGGTCGTGCTCGTGCCCGGCGTCGGCATGTTCAGCTTCGGTAAGGACAAGCAGACCGCACGGGTGGCGGGGGAGTTCTATCTCAACGCCGTCAACGTGATGCGCGGCGCGGAAGCGCTGTCGGCCTACGCCCCGATTCCGGAGTCGGAGAAGTTCCGGATCGAGTACTGGGAGCTGGAGGAGGCCAAGCTCCGCCGCATGCCCAGGCCGAAGGCCCTCGCCACCCGTGTCGCGTTCGTGACCGGCGGCGGCTCCGGCATCGGCGCCGCCACCGCGCGCCGCCTGGCCGCCGAGGGCGCCTGCGTCGTCGTCGCCGACCGGGACGCCGGTGCGGCCGAGAAGGTCGCCGCCGAGATCGGCGCCTCGGCGCTCCAGCCGACGGACGTGGCCACCTCGGTCGTCGTCGACGTCACCGACGAGACCCAGATCGCCGCCGCGCTGCGCGAGGCCGTGCTGGCGTTCGGCGGCGTCGACCTGGTGGTCAACAACGCGGGCCTGTCGCTGTCCAAACCGCTGCTGGAGAC
>NZ_JBHLZP010000799.1:0-2689 GCF_042429965.1 Actinoallomurus acaciae | reverse complement strand
GGATGAGCGGCGATGAGGTCCTCCAGCTCGGCGACGTCGGCGCGGCCGAGCCGGAGCCGCGCCTCGATGTGGTCCTCGACCACGCCCAGGTGGCGCTCGGTGAGGCGGGAGACGTGCCCGCGGGCGAAGTCGGCGTCGGCGACGGCGGCCAGGACGGGGCCGCGCCAGAGCCGCAGCGCCGCGGCGAACGCGTCGGCCGCACCCGCCGGGTCGTCGGCCAATAGGTCCTGCCCGCGGACCGCGAGCCGGTCGAACTCGATGATGTCGATGGTGCCCGAGCCGTCCGTGGCGCCGGAGCCGTCCAGGACGAGCCGGTAGCCCGAGGGATGCGACTCGATCACGAGCCCGGGTACCGCGCGCCGCAGGCGGGAGATCAGCGACTGCAGGGCGTTGGCCGCGCCGGAGGGAGGGGCGTCGCCCCAGACCCCGTCGACGAGCCGCTCCGCGGTCACCACCCGGCCGGCGTCGAGCGCCAGCAGGATGAGCAGTGTGCGCAGACGGGCTCCCCCGACCTCGACCGGCCGGCCGGCGCCGTCGGCCACCTCGAGGGGGCCCAGCAGCCCGATCCGCACGAGCCGTCCTCCCTTGCCTGTCCCCGCCCCATATGGCCGAAACCACGATATATCTCGATGCGCCCCGTGTCTCGCCTTCATGGCCAGGTTGGTCCGCCCTCATCTTGCAGGAGGCCGTGAGCAGCCGTCACGCCGATATCCCCCGGGCCCGCCTCCCCGGCCTCGACCGAGGCCGATGGTTACGCTGATCAGGTGGAACGTTCGCTGCTCGACAGCCCGTCCTACCGCCTGATCCGGATGCTCGGACGGTACAAGGCCGCCCTCGCCGGGGGGCTGGAGCGGCACGGGCTGCACCTGGGACAGGAGTTCTACCTCGCCCAGCTGTGGCGTGAGGACGGCGTCACCTCCGCCGACCTGGCGATGCGCACGGGCGTCTCGGCCCCCGCGGTGACCAAGGTCGTGAGCGGTCTGGAACGGTCGGGCCTGGTACGCCGCGAACGCGACCCTTCGGACGCCCGCCTCGTCCGCGTCTGGCTGACCGACGCCGGACGCGCCCTGCGCGAGCCGGTGACCCGGATCTGGTACGACTCGGAACGGGAATTCTGGAACAGCCTCGACGAGGACGAACGCGCCCGGGTCCGCACGATCATCGGCGACCTGCTCAGCTGAGGGCCGAGGAAGCCCGCGAGCCGCCACAGGGCCTGCCCGCGGTCCGTGAGTCGACCTGCGAACCGGGGCGAAGGCGCCGCTCTGGGCCCTGGCCTGGCGGGCACGGTCGGCGGCGTGGATGCTCCGCCATCGGCGCCCGACCTCTCCCGCCGCGCGAGGACGGGCCTGCCCCGTACGCCCTGAAACGGCGGGCTCGCCCGAGAGGCTCTAAGGTGGGCCGGACGCCCGCCGCCGCCTCGTGCGAGCGAGACCATATCCGGCACCCGCTCCTCGGATAACGCCGAATGCGAGGCCACCGGCCGGGCGCGGCGTACGATCGTCCCCCGGGAGCTATTGATCGATGATGACCACGTTGTGGCGGCCGGTCTGCCTGGCCGCCGTCGGACTGCTGTCGCTCAGTGGATGCGGCCTGGTCGGGCAGACCAAGATCGTACGCGGCAGCGTGCCGGACTCGATCACCGTGTCGAGCCCGGCGTTCCGCGAGGGTGCGCCCATTCCCGTCCGGTTCGCCTGTAAGGCGGAGGGCGGGCAGGGCAAGACGCCCCCGCTGCGCTGGTCGGTCGCCTCGACCGGCGTGGGCGCGCAGGCACTGGTGCTCGACGACCCGGACGCGCCCAGCGGCGCGTACGTCCACTGGGTGCTGTTCAACATCGACGCGACGGCGAACGAACTGCTCGAAGGCGTCGTACCGCGCCGCGCCGAGCAGGCGCTGAACACCGCGGGCGAGACGGGGTACGCCCCGCCGTGCCCGCCAAAGGGCGAGCAGCACCGCTACCGCTTCACGGTGTACGCCCTGAACGCCAAAGTGCCGCTGTCGAACGGCGCGAAGCTCAACCAGGTGCTGTCGGAGATCGCTCAGCGCACGGTCGCCCGCGGCCGGATGACCGTACGGTTCGGCAGCGGGTGAGTCCCATGTTCGCCCATGTGAACGGGGGAGATCGATGTGGCGAAGGACATGAGTTGATGGCCACTGACCCGAGTGGCTATTTGCGGCAAGTAGTGTGAGAGTAGATGTCCGCGAACCGTGTGACAAGGGTCATAGCGGTCGGCAACAATCGGTCTAGGTCCCTGGGGGGCCGGACGCCGGTGATCACAGGAACGGTCTCCGCGTCGGCGTCGACCGCTAGACCATGGCGTTGGGTGGTGCTATGTGGGGTCTGATCGTTGTCCTCGGGCTCGTCGCGGTGGTCGTTCTCGTCGGAGTGCTCGTCGCACTCGGAATGAGGGCGAGCCGGACGGGTGATGATGACGACTGGATGGCCGAGGACGAGCAGCCACGCGGCCGCCGTGGAAGACGATCCCGCGGCCGTCGCGGTGAGCCTGAGGAGTAC
Organism: Actinoallomurus acaciae; assembly: GCF_042429965.1. Taxonomy (NCBI): domain Bacteria; kingdom Bacillati; phylum Actinomycetota; class Actinomycetes; order Streptosporangiales; family Thermomonosporaceae; genus Actinoallomurus; species Actinoallomurus acaciae. The sequence goes on along the minus strand of NZ_JBHLZP010000799.1, from coordinate 177 downwards.
GACGAGTACGAGTACGACGAGGAGCCGTACGGTGACATGCGTGTCGCCGGGACGCCCCTCGGCGGTCCTCAGCAGCTCCCGGCCGGTCCCATGGCGGGGCCTCCCGGTCCCGGCGGCCCGATCGCGGGCCCGCCGCCCGGTTCGCACGCCCAGCTGCCCGCGGCCCCCTGTCCGGCG
>NZ_JBHLZP010000798.1:0-2705 GCF_042429965.1 Actinoallomurus acaciae | reverse complement strand
TCTTCTTGTTATCCCTCGCCGCGTTTCCAGCAAGCTCCAACACCTCAGCGGCGAGGTACTCGAGAACGGCGGAGAGATAGACCGGAGCTCCGGCGCCGACACGCTCGGCGACTGGCTCGCGGGCCTGTTCGCGCTGGCCCGCGACGAGGTCCTCGCCGCCGAGAGGGCCGATCGGCCGGGGAGGACAGCGGGCGGTGTGCTCGCGGTGCTGGACGATCTGATCACCACCATGCCGGACTTCCTGGCCGGGCTGCCCGCCCTCCGCCAGGCGTTCGCCTACTTCCCGCCGCGCGAGCGGGAACTGATCGCCCGGCGGCTGCTGGAACGCCGCCGGCTCACGGGGTCGGCGCGGGCCCTCCTCCGTACGACGGCCGACCCGCTACTGATCGCGGAGGCGAAGGCGCTCGAGGACCGGGCGAGCCGCCTGCTCGCCAGAGAGGGGCTGCTGCCATGACCGACCGCGCCGGGGGACACGGACCTGAGGTCGCTCCTTCCGAGGGAGGAGGGCCTGTGACCGAGGGAGCCGGGGGACACGGTCCTGTGGCACTCCTTCCGAGGGAGGAGGGCCTGTGACCGAGGGAATCGAGGGACACGGCCGTGTGGTCACCTCTTCCGACGAAGGAGGGCCCGTGACCGGGCGCGGCGAGGGGAACGAGGACACGGCCCCAGCGGTCACTTCCTCCTGGGCCGAGCGCGGCGAGGAAGCCGACGGCGCCGCCCCGGCGGTCGTTCCGTCTGGCGGAGGAGCCGCGCCCGATCCGGGGCTCGAACGCTGGCGGCTGGTGCTCGGGGCGCCCGCCGAGACGTGCACCGGCGGGCTGAGCGGTGCCGCCGGCGCGAGCGACAGGGCACTGGACTGGCTGTACGGCCGCGACCCCGACCTGGCCCGCCGGGGCGTACGGCGCGGCGGCGGCCGTGAAGGCGGGACCGGCCCCTCGGCGCTGACCACGGTCGACTGGCTCGACGACATCCACCGGCTGTTCCCCCGCGAGACCATCGAGCGGCTCGAACGCGACGCCGTCGAGCGGTACGAGATCCACGAGGTGGTCACCGACCCCGACGTCCTGTCCCGCGTCGAGCCCAACCCGACCCTGCTCCGCGCCGTCCTGCGTACCAAGCACCTGATGAACCCCGAGGTCCTGCGGCTCGCGCGGCGCATCGTCGAGGCCGTCGTACGCGACCTGATGAAGCGGATCGCGCCCGAGGTGCGGCAGGCGTTCAGCGGCACCCGTACGCGCCGGCCGAGCCGGTTCCGCCAGGCACGCAACTTCGACTTCCGCGGCACGATCCGGGCCAACCTGGCGCACTACCAGCCGGAGGAGCGGCGGATCCTGATCGAGCACCCGAAGTTCGTCTCCCGCGTACGCCCGCACCTCGAACAGTGGCAGCTCGTGCTCATCGTCGACCAGTCCGGCTCGATGGTCGGGTCGGTGATCCACTCCGCCGTCACCGCCGCCTGCCTGTGGAACCTCCCCGGCCTCAAGACCCACCTGATCGCGTTCGACACCAGCGTGGTCGACCTGACCGCGGACGTCACCGACCCGGTCGAACTGCTGCTCAAGGTGCAGCTCGGCGGTGGCACCGACATCGCACGGGCGGTGGAGTACGGCGCGGGCCTGATCGAGAACCCGCGTCGTACGATCCTGGCCGTGATCACCGACTTCTACGAGGGCGGCGACGAACACCGGCTCGTCCGTACGGTGGCCCGGCTGTCCGAGCAGGGCACGCGCGTGCTCGGGCTGGCCGCGCTCGACGAGGAGGCCAACCCGTCCTACGACCGTGCGCTGGCCCAGCGGCTCGCCGACGTCGGCGCCCACGTGGGGGCGATGACACCGGGGGAGCTCGCCGCCTTCGTCGCGGAACGGATCGGCCGATGACGCGCGCCGACCTGCTCGCCCTCGACACCGACGCCCTCATCGCACTGGCCAACCGCGGGCTGGTCAAGCGGGCGACCAGAGAGCTGGACGCCGGCACCGTACCGGCCCTGTCCACCGACACGGACGGCACCGTACGCGGGCGGTTCCCGGACGGCGTCGAGGTCGCCTTCCCGGTGGGCGCGGGCCTCGACACGGCCTCGTGCACGTGCCCGGCGACGGGCGTCTGCCGGCACCGTATCGGGCTGGTCCTCGCCTACCAGCGCGAGACGGAGCCCGCCGCGCCCGGAGCCGCGAAGGAGTGGTCGCCGGGAAGCATCGATGATGAGACGCTGCGCCAGGTACTGGGCACCCGGGCGCTGACCGCCGCCCGCCGCCGACGCGCCGCGGGCTACTCGGCATACGTGCACCGCGACACGCCGACGCCGTGGGTCGAACTGCCGACCTGCACCGTACGGTTCCTGGTCCCGGGCGAACTCGGATACGCCCACACCGACGCGGCGGGCCCCGAACACGGCGAGGCGATCGCCTTGGCCGTCTGGGCGTTCCGTGAGGCGGACGAACACGCACCGGGCGAGCAAGAGGTCCGCCTCGACCTGGACGACCGAGAAGAGCCACCGACCAAGCCGAAGACCGACCCGGCGGCACCGGCCGGTGGTACTGGGCTGCGGGGAGGTGGTGCGGCGGGACCGGGCGTCCGAGCCGGTACGCCGGAGGCCGATGCGGCGTCGGGCGGTGGGGCTGGGCCGGGGGGAAGTGGTGCGGTCGGGTCGGGTGGCCGATCCGGTATGCGGGAGGCCGCTGCGGCGGCGTCGGGCGGTGGGGCTGGGC
>NZ_JBHLZP010000797.1:0-2710 GCF_042429965.1 Actinoallomurus acaciae | reverse complement strand
CGAGGAGGTCGGTACGGCGCTGCGCGCCACGCCCCGTCACCGGCACATCGTCCGCCGCTGGCTTCGGGCCCTGGCCGGCCGCGACCGGCTGGTCCGCGACGAGGCGGGTTCCTACCACGGCCTGCGCCCGGTCGTCGCCGGCCTGGAGGACGCCTGGGCGCGGGCGGCCGAGCTGGGACGGCAGGTGGGCTGGAGCACCGGGCTGCTCGACGTCATGCGGACGTGCGCCGGCCGGCTGCCCGAGCTGGTCCGCGGCGAGATCGACATCCGGGAGCTGCTCTTCCCCGGCGCGGACCTGTCCGCGGCCGACGCCGCGTACCGCGACAACCTGGCCATCCGTCACCTCAACCAGGCCGTCGTCGCCGCGCTCCGGGAGATCGCCGCCGATCATGTCGGAGAGGAACGGCTGCGCGTGCTGGAGGTCGGCGGGGGCGTCGGAGGCACCACCGGCGAACTCGTGCCCGTACTCGCCGACCACGGCGTGGACTACCTGTTCACCGACCCGTCGCCGTTCTTCCTGAACGAGGCGCGGGAGCGTTTCGCCGACCATGCCTGGGTCCGCTACGAGCGCTTCGCCATCGACCGGGACATCCGCGACCAGGGGCTGGTCCCCAACTCCTTCGACGTCGTCGTCTGCGCCAACACCCTGCACGCCGCCACCGACGTCGAGGCCGCGATGTCCCGCCTGCGGGAACTGCTCGTGCCGGGCGGCCACCTGGTGTTCGTGGAGAACACCCGGGACGACCACCCTCCGCTGCTGGTGTCGATGGAGTTCCTGGAGGTCGCCGACCGTACCTGGACCGACCTGCGCGCCGCGGCCGGACAGTCCTTCCTCACCCGGCCGCAGTGGCTCGACCTGCTCGACCGGCACGGCGCGGCGGACGTCTCCGCGCTGCCCGCACCGGACAACCCACTGGCCGCGACCGGGCAGGAGGCCTTCCTCGCCCGGATGAAGACCGACCGCGTCCACGTCCCGGTGGGCGAGCTGGCCCGCCAGGCCGCGAACCGGCTGCCGGAGTACATGCTTCCCGCGGTGTGGCAGGTCCTCGACGCCATGCCCCGGACCGCCAACGGCAAGACGGACCGCGCGCGGCTGCTGTCCTGGCTCCCTCGGGATACCGCGAACGGCGACGTGGCACCGGCCGACCGCCCGATGGACGAGCTGGAGACCCGGCTCGCCGAACTGTGGTCGGAGCTCATGTCCCTCGACGGGGTCGGCCGCGACGACGACTTCTTCGCGCTCGGCGGAGACTCGCTGCTGATCGCCCGGATGGTCGGGCGGCTCCGCGAGCGCGTACCGGAGGCCGCCGGGCTGGAGTGGGAGGTCGTGCACCGGCACATGCTCCGCCGGCCCACGGTCGCGGGCCTCGCCGCGTTCCTCCGCGGTCTGAGCGGCTCTCAGGCGGCCGACGCCGATCCGGGCGCCCCGGCCGACCCCGTGGTGCACCTGCACGGCAGCGGCTCACCCGACGAACCCACGACGGTCCTGGTCCACGCCGGAACCGGCACGATCACGCCGTACCGGGCACTGATCACCGAGGTCCGGCGGCGCTCACCGGGAGCCGCCACCGTCGTCGGCCTGGAGATCCCCGGACTGGACCGGTTCTGCGACGCCGACCCGGAAGGGCTGATCGAGCGGCTCGCCGCCGACTACGCACGCGCTCTCATGGACGGCGGCCATCGTCGCTTCCACGTGGTCGGCTACTGCCTCGGAGGGCTGATCGCCACCGAGGTGGCGCGGAACCTCGCCGAATCCGGCGCCCAGGTCGAGAGCCTCACCGCCATCAGCAGTCACAGCCCCCGCTTCCGCCTCGACGACGAGGTGCTCGCCGAGTACTCCTTCGCCGTCATGATGGGCATCGACCCGGCCGACCTCGGCTTCCCCGCCGACGAGAACCGCGTGGCGGCCGCCGCCGACGCCGTCCTGGCGGGCAGCCCCGGCGTGCTGACCGACGGCGGCCTGGCCGCGCTCACCGGGGAGCACGCCGACGTCGCCGCCTGTTTCCGGGCGATCGCCGAGACGTCGCGCACTGCACGCATCGCCAGGATGTGCGAGGCCGTGCCCGCCTCCGCGGGGACGTACGCGCCCGACCACATGACCCGGTTGTTCCGAGCCTTCCGGCAGAGCGTCTTCGCCATCACCCGCTACGACGCCGAGCCGTACGCGGGCGACATCACCTTCCTACGCCACAGCGGCGCCTACCCCTTCCCCGGCAGCAGGGAGGCCGTCACCGGGTACTGGGAGGAACTGACGCTCGGCGACCTGCGCATCCTCGACATCGCCGGCGACCACTTCAGCTGCCTGTCCGTCGAGCACGCGCCGGCGGTCCTCAAGCTCCTGGACGAGCTGACCGACGGGGCGGTGACCCGATGACCGGCGGCCGGACCGTCGGTGTCCTGGGCGCCTCCGGGGCGGTCGGCGGAGCCGCGGTGCGGGAGCTGCGCGACCTCGGGTACTCCGCCCTGCTGCTGGGCGGGCGCCGTCCGGACGCCCTGCGCGAGGTCGCGCGAGGTGACGACGAGACCGTACGGGTCGACGTGGCCGATCCGGACGGCCTGGCGGCCTTCGCCGGACGCTGTGACGTCGTGCTCAACTGCGCGGGCCCGACCTATCGCCTGAAGGCCACGGTCGCCGCGGCGGCGGACTCCGCGGGCCCCCACTGCGTGGACGTGGCGGGAGACGACCCGGCCGCCGAGGCGCTTCGGGCCG